>DATDJD010000201.1:0-7846 GCA_036520695.1 Actinomycetota bacterium | reverse complement strand
TCCATGGCACCATATTGGCATCACTCTGGCACCATGTCAATGCCAATCTGAGCCACGCCTCCGGACGTGCGCCGGGTCACACGGTGACGATGACCTTGCCGGCAGGATGGCCCTGCTCGAGGTAGCGGATCGCGTCGGGCGCCTCGATCAACGGGAACGTCCGGTCGATCACAGGGGTGACATCGCCGGCCTCGATCAGCTCCGACAGCGCGAGGAGTGTCTTCTGGTCTTCCTTGACGTTGATACCGGCAAGCCGTTGGCCGACGAAGAGCGACACGAGCGGCGCTCGGAGCATCCCGCGGAAGAATCCGCCGGTCCAGCTGCCACCGCCGTCGCCACCGACGATCACCAGGGTTCCTTTCGAGTCCAAGGCACGGCGCAGTGTCGATAGTGGCCGACGTCCGGCTGTGTCGATGATCACGTCCCAGCGCCTCGTTCCGTCCGCGAAGTCATCGACCGTGTAGTCGATCACGTCGTCGGCACCCATCGATCGGACCAGGTCCAGCTTCGGGGTGCTGCACACGCCGGTGACATCGGCGCCGAGGGCCTTCGCGATCTGCACCGCGAGCGACCCGACCCCACCCGAGGCGCCGATCACCAACACCTTGTGCCCCGGCTGCACCTTGGCGACATCGCTAACGGCCTGGAAGGCCGTGCACCCGGAGACGGGCATCGCCGCAGCTTCCTCGAACGTGAGCCTGGCCGGCTTCGGCACGAGCTTGTCCTGCGGGGTCACCGCCAACTCGGCGAACGAGCCAGCTTCACACGTGCCCATCACTTCATCGCCGGCCTTGAAGCGCGTGACGTTGGGACCAACGGCCTCGACGGTCCCGGCGACGTCCCAACCTCGGACCCGAACCTTCGGCCCTCGGAACCCGATCATGAGACGCGCGAGGTACGGCTTGCCGGCCATGAAGTGCCACACGTCGGGGCCGCACCCGGCGGCGTGGACGCGAACGAGCACGTCGCCGTCGCCGACCACTGGCTCGTCGATGTCCCGGAACTCCAGTACGTCGGGGGTGCCGTATCGATCCTGCATGATCGCCTTCATCGGGATCTCCTTCGGGTTGGTGGTGTACGCCGTACACTCGATGGCTGTACCCTAGGTGTACGGCGTACACTCTGTCAAGTCGGAGGGCGCCGCGGTGCCCCGTGAGAGAAAGTGGTCGCATGGCGACACAGATGGAGGAAGCAGCGCAGCGCGCGCCCCTCAGCAGGGAGCGCATCCTGGATGCCGCGGTGGCGCTGGCCGACCGCGACGGTGTCGAGGGCGTCAGCATGCGGAAGATCGCACAGGAACTCGGCGTCGTGCCGATGGCGCTCTACAAGCACGTCGCCGGCAAGGACGAACTGCTCGGCGGCATGATCGACGTCGTGGTCGCCCAGATCGACCCCCCCGCGAACGACGTCGATTGGAAGCCGGCGATCCGGGCACGGATCCTATCGGCGCGCCAGGCGCTGCTCCGTCATCCGTGGGCGTCACGCGTGATGGAATCGCGCACCGAACCGACCCCTACCGTGCTCGCCTACATGGATTCGATGATCGGCATGTTCCGCGCCGGAGGCTTCTCGATGGACCTGACCCACCACGCGACGCACGCGATGGGCAGTCGCCTGATGGGCTTCTCGCAGGAGCTCTTCAACGACAACGCCGATACCGACCCGGCGGTGGAGGCGGAGATGTGGGGAGCGATGGCCGACACCTACCCCTCGATCTACGAATTGTTCCTGACGGTTTCCCATGACGACACGTCCGTCGTCGGCCCGGGCTGCGACGATCAGTTCGAATTCGAGTTCGCCCTGGACCTGATGCTCGACGGCCTGGAACGGGCGAGGGCCGCAGCGATGACCGAGGAAGGAGCGCGTCATGCCCCTGACAGGTGAATACGAACCCAGCAAGGCCGACTATGCCCGCAAACAGGTCGAACGCTACGAGGCGACCGGAGGCGAGAAGGGCGGCACCTTGCAGGGTCGACCCGTGATCGTGCTGACCTCCGTGGGCGCGAAGAGCGGCAAGCTCCGCAAGACCCCGCTGATGCGCGTGGAGCACGACGGAAGCTACGCGGTGGTCGCTTCACTCGGCGGCGCCCCGGAGCATCCGGTCTGGTACTACAACCTGAAGACCAACGCGCACGTCGAACTCCAGGACGGAGAGACGAAACGCGACTACGCGGCGCGCGAGGTCTCGGGCGACGAGAAGGCTCAGTGGTGGGAGCGCGCCGTCGAGACATGGCCCGACTACGCGAACTATCAGAAGAAGACCGATCGCCAGATCCCGGTCTTCGTCCTGGACCCGATCCAGGAAGCGTAGGCCGATGGGTATCTACGGCGAGCGGGTCCTGCCCCGGATCATCGATGTCGCATGCGGGATGCAGCAGTCCCGCCCATTGCGGCAGCGGGTCTGTGAAGGTCTGCAGGGTGAGGTCGTCGAGATCGGGTTCGGGTCGGGCCACAACGTCGAGTCCTACCCAGCCACCGTGATGTCCGTCGCCGCGGTCGAACCCGCCGACGCCGCCTGGAAGCTCGCCAGCGATCGTGTCGCGACCTCGAGGATCCCGATCCACCGGTCCGGGCTCGATGGGCAGTCACTGCCGTTCGCCGACGACAGCTTCGACAGCGCGCTGTCGACCTGGACGCTCTGCACGATCCCGGACGTCGGCGCCGCCCTCAGCGAGATCGCTCGGGTCCTCAGGCCGGGGGGCCAACTGCATTTCGTCGAACACGGGATGGCTCCCGATGCCGATGTTCGACGATGGCAACGACGCCTCGAACCGATGCAGAAGCGCATCTTCGGTGGCTGCCACCTCACGCGACCGACCGTGACGCTCCTGGAGAACGCGGGTTTCACGATCACCGACGTGGACGTGTTCTATGAGGAAGGCGCCCCCAAGTTCCTCGCCGCCGACTCCCTCGGGGTCGCTGTCCCCTCATGAAGACGATCGGGAACATCCTGTGGCTGATCCTGGCGGGGATCTGGCTCGCGATCGGTTACACGGTCGCGGGCCTGGTCATGTGCATCACGATCATCGGCATCCCGTTCGGCATCCAGGCGTTCAAGCTGGCCGGGTTCGTGCTGTGGCCGTTCGGACGTCGAGCTGTACCGAAGGAGGAGGCACTCCGCGTGATCGACATCGTCTTCAACGTGCTGTGGCTGCTGCTCCTCGGCTGGGAGTTGTTCTTGATGCATCTGGTCGCCGGACTGCTCCTGTGCATCACGATCATCGGGATCCCGTTCGGCATCCAGGCGTTCAAGCTGAGCATCCTTGCCCTGTGGCCGTTCGGGAGCACCGTGGTGTCGACCGACGAGCCTGCGACGTTCGTGTGATCTCGCCGCGGCGTGATCTGGTCGGTCAGGCCGTCATCGTGGCGGGTCTTCCCCGACGAGCCCGTCCACCGATTCGCGGATGAGGTCGGCATGGCCGACGTGTCGCGCGTACTCCTCGATGATGTCGATCAGGGTCCGCCGCAGGCTGGGTGACTCGCCACGGTCGTTCGTGATCCGTGTGACCAGCTGATCCAAGCCACCGTTCGCCAACGCCTCGGTGATCGAGGACCGGGAGCGGGCAACCTCGTCGTGCCACAGGGTCATGAGCTGCTCGGGGGTGTCATCGACGGCGGTATGCCACTCCCAGTCCGGGTCGGCGTCCCAGTCGACGGTGCCCCATGGGGCTCCGGGCCCTGGCGCTTGCCCGGCCAGCTTGTAGGAGAAGTAGTCGTACTCGACGAGGGCCATGTGCTTGAGCAGTCCGCCGAGGGTGACGGTCGAGGCACCGACCGTCGCCTGCAATCCGACCGAGTCCAGTCCCCCGCACTTCCACGCGAAGGTCGCACGCTGACGATCAAGCGATCCCAGGAGGGTCTCGGTCTCGGAACCTGCAAGGGGCAGTTCCACACGGTCTTGCTCATCGTGATCGGACATGAGGTCAGACTACCTGCGGAGCTCTACCCTCTCGGCATGGCGAAGCTGGTCTACACCTCGATCGTCTCGCTCGACGGGTACGTGGCGGATCGCGACGGCAACTTCGACTGGGCCGCGCCGGACGAAGAGGTGCACGCCTTCGTCAACGATCTCGAGCGACCGGTCGGCACGTACCTGTGTGGGCGCAGGATGTACGAGGTGATGGTCGCCTGGGAGACGATGGACCTCGTCGGTGAGCCGCCGGTGATACGGGAGTTCGCCGAGATCTGGCATGCCGCCGACAAGGTCGTGTACTCCACGACGCTGGAGTCGGTCTCGAGCGAGCGCACGCGCATCGAGCGAGACTTCGACGCAGGCACGATTCAGGGGATGAAGGCATCGTCGGCACGCGACATGTCGGTGGGTGGTCCCGGACTCGCTGCGCAGACGCTGCTCGCCGGCGTGGTCGACGAGTGCCGGCTCTTCATCGTGCCGACGGTGGTGGGCGGCGGCACCGCGTGGCTCCCCGACGACGTCAAGCTCGATCTCGAGCTTCTGGACGAACACCGCTTCGCCAGCGGCGTCGTGTATCTGCGTTATCGCATCGACCCTTCTGACTCACCGACTCGGTAGGTCGCGGCGATGAACTGCCCGTGACGTTCCAGGTTCGCGAGGGTCAGGCGTGAGGCCAGCAAGCGCCGGGGCAGCAGTGGTGCACCGGCGCCGAGCGTGACCGGGGCGATGCTGAGCTGGATCTCATCCAGGAGTCCCTCGTCGGCGAACCGGCCGACCAACTCTCCGCCGCCGACGAGCCAGATGTTCTTGCCACCGGCGGCCTCGACCATCACACGGTGGATCGGCGCCACGTCTCCTTGGACGAACCGCAGGTCGGCGCCCGTGATCGCCGGGAGCTCCCGGTGCGTGAACACCCAACAGGGCGTGTCACCGTAGTAGCCCTTCCACTTCTCGGGATGCTCGAGGAGTCGTTCATGCTCGAGCACCCACTCGTAGGTCGTGGCACCCATCGCCATCGCGCCGATATCGGCGAAGAAGCCGGCGAAGCGCTCCTCGTGCCCCACGTCATCGTCGCCCGCCGGCACCTCGAAGAGCCAACTGAGCGAGTTGTGCTCGTCGGCGATGAACCCGTCGATGCTGGTCGCGGTGTAGTACTGCGTCTTCCCCACAGGCACCAGACTGCCACAGTGCCCGGCGCCACACCTTCCTATCCCGGGTTGGCCGCAGGTCGGAACGCCGCGTTCAAGTCTTTGCCGAGTTCGCCGGTCTCGCGCCACCCCGGCAATCCATGTTCATCGCGGCGGCGGTGATATGAACTCCACGCCGCAGCTTCGGTCGATCTGCCCGACAACAGGTCCTCGATCGACTCGGCCAGATAGCACGCGTGGGTCGAGGCGAAGTCCATGCCGTTGCCGGTCCACGGATCCTGCTGCATGGATGCATCGCCGACCAGCGCCCATCCCTGCCCAACCGGGTGCCGCACGATCGCGTCCCTTGGTCCACATGCCCACAGACGACCCATGGGTGTGGCTGCCGCCGCGCGCTCGGCGATGAACGGGTGTTCGCCGATCCTCTCCTGGAACGCCTCCTCGGCGCGCGTCCGAGCGTTCGCATAGTCGGCCAGGTTGTAGGAAACCGCGACGCACGCGAACCCCTCGTCGCTTGGGAAGACGTAGGCAAGATCGTCATCGCCGGCGGAGAATTCGGGCCCGTCTGGTGCTCCTTGGGGGCCTTGCATCCCGTGCATGTATCGGTAGTACATCGCGCGTGACGCTGGGATCAGTTCCTGGGTCTTCGCGCCGACCTGGCGTGCGACCCGCGATGCATGGCCGTCCGCGCCGACCACCACGCGAGCGCGGACCGACCGGTCGCCTGTGTCCGTCGAGATCGTGGCACCGACGACCCTCCCTTCCTCCATCACCAACTCGTGCATCGCGGTCCGCTCCTCGATCGTGACGGTCGATTCGCGCCGGGCACGTTCGACCAAGATCGCGTCCAGCGTCTCGCGGCGGACCGACAGGCAATAGCCGATCGAACCGGGGCTCTGAGGCGGATCGACCGACCAGCTCCCGTCCAGCGCGTCGGCGTTGTACTCGCGGACCAGCGGCGGGGCGCCCGTGGCGAGCACTTCGGGCAGGACACCGACGCTTTCCAGCGCGGACACACACCACTCCCCGCGGAAGTAGTGCGTCGAGATCGTGGCGCTCGGGAACGTCGCGCGATCGACCACCAGGACCCGCCTGCCTGCTCGGCCGAGCAAGATCGCGAGGATCGAGCCGGCGACCCGAGCGCCCACGATGAGCACGTCGACCTCATCGTTCGGATCGCCCGTGATGGTGACCTGATCCGCCCCGGCTGCCTCTTGCATCGGTACGACGAACGATACGTGCTCCGCCACCGGTCGCGAGAAGGCTCGCTGATCGCTATGCACACGCGATTGGTACGGTCGTTGGATGCTGAATCTGATCGACGTGCTGGATCCGGTGGCCGAACGTACGTCGTTCTCCGGTGTTGTGCGCGTGGACCGCGCCGGCGACACAGAGCTCGCGGAGGCCTACGGCATGGCAGATCGCGCGCACGAGATCGCCAACACGGTGGACACGCGGTTCGCGATCGCGAGTGGCACGAAGGGCCTCACGGCGCTCACGGTGATGAGCCTGATCGAGGACGGCGCGCTCATGCTCACCACGACCGCTCGATCGGTGCTCGGCGACGACCTTCCACTGATCGACGACGGTGTGACGGTCGAGCAGCTCCTGGCCCACCGATCTGGCATCGGCGACTACCTGGACGAGGAGGCCATGGACGACATCACCACGTACGCCTTGCCGGTCCCCGTGCACGAACTCGCGACGACCGAGGACTACCTCGCCGTCCTGGGTGGTTTCGATACCGTCTCCGCGCCGGGTGAGCGGTTCGCATACTGCAACGGCGGCTTCCTCGTGCTCGCCCTGATCGCCGAGCGAACCAGCGGCGTGCCCTTCCACGACCTGGTGTGCCAGCGGGTCTGTGAACCGGCAGGCATGCACGACACCGAGTTCCTCCGCTCGGACGAACTCCCTGGGGACGCCGCGATCGGCTACCTCGGCAACGACGCTCCCAGGACGAACGTGCTTCACCTGCCGGTGCGCGGGAACGGAGACGGTGGGATCTACTCGAAGGCCGCGGACTTCAGTTCGTTCTGGACCGCGCTGCTCGCCGGCTCCATCGTTTCGACCGACACGGTCGCCGAGATGGTGCGGCCGCGCAGCGTCAGCGACGATGGCGATCGGTACGGGCTCGGGTTCTGGCTCCATGCGACGAGCGACGTCGCATGGCTGGAGGGCTACGACGCCGGCGTGTCGTTCCGGAGCACTCATGACCCCGTGAACGCGATCACACACACGGTCATCTCGAACACATCCGAGGGCGCGTGGCCGATCACCAAGCTGCTCGACGAGCAGCTCGGCACCTGAGGAAGGACGAGACATGGATACACCCCACGCCGCGATCCCGATGTTGTCGTACGAAGACGTCGGTGCCGCAGTCGATTGGCTCACCGACGCGTTCGGATTCCAGGAGGTCGGCGAGCGGTATACGGAGGAAGACGGCCGCGTGACCCACGCCGAGCTCGAGTTGGACGGCGCTGTGGTGTACCTGGGGTGGCCCGGCGATGGGTACCGCAGCCCGGCGCACCATGCCGAAGAATGCGAGGTTGCCCGACGCTGGTCCGAGGTGCCTTTCATCGTGAACGGGGTCAATATCAAGGTCGATGACGTCATGGCTCACTGCGAGCGTGCTCGAGCGGCGGGAGCCACGATCCTTCGCGAGCCGAAGGACGAGCCGTACGGACGCCTCTACAACGCGGCGGACCTCGAAGGGCACCGCTGGATGTTCATGCAGGCCGCCGACGAAGGCTAGCCGGCGAACTCGTCCCAGACGGGATCGGTCTCG
>DATDJD010000200.1:0-4276 GCA_036520695.1 Actinomycetota bacterium | reverse complement strand
ATGTTCGATTCGTTGACCGAACGATTCAACGGCACTTTCAAGAAGCTCCGCTCGAAGGGCAAGCTCCACCCCAAGCAGGTGGACAACGCCCTGGGCGACATGCGCACCGCCCTCCTCGAGGCCGACGTGTCGGTGGAGGTGACGGACGACTTCCTGGGTCGCGTCCGAGAACGAGCGCTCTCCGAAGAGGTCATGAAGAGCCTCACGCCTGGCCAACAGATCGTGAAGGTGGTCGATGAGGAGCTCACCGTCACCCTCGGCGGTGAACACCGCCCCTTCGAACTGGGTGGTGCCCGTCCGGCCGTGATCCTGATGGCCGGCGTGCAGGGTTCGGGCAAGACGACCGCGTGTGCCAAGCTCGCGAAACAACTCAAAGGCAAAGGCAGACGCCCGTTGCTGATCGCTGCCGACCTGGAGCGTCCCGCAGCCGTGGAACAGCTCCGCACGCTCGGGCGGGAGATCGGGGTCCCGGTCTGGTCGGAGGGCCGCGACCCGGTGAAGCTCGCGAAGCAGGGCATCAAGGAAGCGGAACGTCAGAACGCCGACGTCGTCATCGTGGACACCGCGGGTCGGCTGCACGTCGACCCCGAGATGATGAAACAGGCCCGCAAGATCAAGGACGTCACCAAGCCCCATCACGTGCTGATGGCGGCCGATGCCATGACCGGTCAGGACGCGGTCGTGCAGGCGCGTGAGTTCATGCGTGAGGTGGAGACGACCGGATTCATCCTCACCAAGATGGACGGTGATGCCCGCGGTGGCGCGGCCCTGTCGATCACGGCGGTGACCGGCAAGCCGGTGTACTTCGTGGGGACGGGCGAGAAGCCGGACGATCTGGAGCCGTTCTATCCCGACCGCATGGCGGGCCGCATCCTGGGCATGGGCGACGTCCTCACGTTGATCGACAAGGCGAAGGACGCGATCGACGCCGAGGAGGCGCAGAAGGCCGCCGAGGCCATGATGAAGGGCACCTTCACCTTCGAGGATTTCCTGGACCAGCTCCGGCAGGTGCAGAAGCTGGGCTCCATGGGCGAGATCATGAAGATGCTTCCGGGTGTCCCTGGCGGCAAGAACCAGCTGAAGGAGATGGCTGAGTCCATCGACGACGGTGAGCTTCGCCGGGCCGAGGCCATGATCTTGGCCATGACCCCGGGGGAGCGGCGTGAACCCGGTATCATCTCCGGGTCGCGCCGCCTGCGGATCGCTAACGGATCCGGGGTCACGACCGCCGACGTCAACTCGCTGCTCAAGGATTTCGAGGGTGCGAGGAAGATGATGCGGACGATGATGGGCGGCAAGCGCATCCCTGGCATGATGAAGAAGACGTCGGCGAAGCTGCCGAAGCGATAGGCCTTCAGAAGAAGAAGAGGACGGAAGCATGTCGACACGGATCCGGCTACGGCGTATGGGCGCGAACAAGCGGCCCTTCTACCGCGTCGTGGTGGCCGATCAGCGCAGCCCGCGCGACGGCCGCTTCATAGAAAACATCGGCAAGTACCACCCGCTCGAAGACCCGTCGCTGATCGAGATCGACGAGGAGCGAGCCCTGCACTGGCTGCGGGTCGGTGCCCAGCCCAGCGCCCAGGTCCGCAACCTCATGAACAAGATCGGTATCTGGGACAAGTTCGTCGCCGAGCGACCCAGCGCCGCCGGCCAGATCCGTCAGCGCGACGCCGAGGCTGAAGCCGGCAAGCCGAAGCTCTCGAAGAAGGCCGCCGCGAAGGCCACGGCCGCTGCAGAAGAGGCCGCTGCGCCCCCCCCGGTCGTGGAAGAGCCAGTCGTCGAAGCTGTGGTCGAGCCCCCCGAGCCGGTTGCCGAGGCTCCCGTCGAGGCCACGCCCGAGCCTGAGGCAACACCCGAACCCGAACCCGAGGTCGAAGCTGCCGCTCCTGAGGCTGAGGCTGCAGCCGAGCCCGAGACCGCCGAGGAGTAGCAGGCGGTGAGGGAGCTCGTGGAGTTCCTCGCCAGAGCGTTGGTCGATGACCCCGACGCTGTCGACGTCACCGAGTCCTTGAACGATCGAGGGGTGCTCATCACGCTCCGGGTCGCACCCGACGACATGGGCAAGGTGATCGGCAAAGGTGGTCGTACCGCGAAGGCCATCCGCTCGGTCGTGCGTGCTGCGGCGACACGCCAGGACTCGAACGTCTTCGTCGATATCGCCGACTAGGTGAGCGAGCCGGCCGTCGTCGTCGGCACCATCGCCAAGGCCCACGGGCTCCGAGGCGAGGTGGCCGTGCAGGTTCGTTCGGACAATCCAGATCGGTTCGCGGTGGGGGCCGTCGTGCGATTGCCCGATGGCCGGGAGCTCACGGTCGCGACCGTGCACCCGCACGGCAAGGTCGTGCTCGTCGGTTTCGCCGAGTTCAACGACAGAACGTCCGCCGAGGCCCTGCGGGGTATGGATCTCACGGTGCCAGAGAGCTGGCTCCCCGAGTTGGCCGACGGTGAGTACTGGCCCTTCCAACTGGAGGGGTGCGTGGTCGTCACCGAAGCGGGCAGGCTGGTGGGCACGCTGGTCGAGGTGATCCCCAACCCCGCGAACGACCTGTGGGTCGCCCGTGACGACAGCGGCAACGAAACCCTGGTGCCCGCGCTCGCGCATGTGATCGTCGATGTCGATCTGAGTGCTCGAAGGGTGCTGGTCCGCGACGTCCCTGGACTCACGGTTCCTGACGACGACGCCTGACGCCCGCTGCTAGCCTCGCGCTCGTGCGCATCGACGTCTTCACGATCTTCCCCGACATGGTTCGGGAGCCTCTCACCGAGAGCCTGCTCGGCAAGGCGGTGCAGGACGGCGTGCTCGACATCCATGTCCACGACATCCGGTCGTTCACGACCGACAAACACCAGCAGGTCGACGACTCGTCGTTCGGTGGTGGGCCGGGGATGGTGATGAAGCCCGATCCCGTGTTCGCGGCCGTCGAATCCCTGGATCCGGACCGCGGTCGCGTGATCCTCCTGTCGCCCGCAGGCAGACGGCTCGACCAGGCACTGGTGCGTGAACTCGCCGCCGAGACGCACCTGACCTTGATCGCGGGTCGGTACGAGGGCGTTGACGAACGGGTCGTCACCGACCTTCCCGCAGAGGAACTGTCGATCGGTGATTACGTGGTGTCGGGAGGCGAGATCCCCGCGTTGGTGGTGATCGAGGCGGTGACCAGGTTGGTGCCTGGCGTGATCGGGCGCGAGGAGTCGCACGAACTGGACTCGTTCAGTCGCGAACGCGAACTGGACCACCCTCACTACACACGGCCGCGTGAGTTCCGTGGCATCGCGGTCCCAGACGTCTTGGTGTCGGGTAACCATGCCGAGATCGATCGTTGGCGACGAGAGGCTGCACTGGAGAAGGCTCGCCGCAACCGTCCCGATCTGGCCCCACCTTCGTCCGACTAGCCTCGCGAAGTGGGCCTCGGCGGCGCTGGTATCATCGTCAACCGTTGCCATGAACACCACCGACCTCATCGATCAGGCGTATCTGCGCTCCGACATCCCCGATTTCCGACCCGGCGACACCGTCAAGGTGAACGTTCGCGTCGTGGAGGGAACCCGTGAGCGCGTCCAGGCGTTCCAGGGCGTCGTGATCCGACGCCAAGGCGGCAGCGTCCGAGAGACCTTCACCGTGCGCAAGATCAGCTTCGGCGTGGGCGTGGAGCGCACGTTCCCTGTCCACTCACCGTCGATCGCGTCGCTCGAGCTTGTCTCGAGGGGCGCCGTGCGTCGTGCCAAGCTCTACTACCTGCGGGACCTGCGCGGACGCAAAGCGCGCATCAAGGAGCGTCGGATCGACGACGCCAAGCTGGCCGCCATGGAGGAGGCCGCTGCGCTCGCAGCTGCCGAGACCGCCGCTGAGGCAGCCGAGGACGAAGCGGGTGTCGAGTCCGAAGTCGTTGACCAGGTCGACGAAGCCGCTGAGACGCAGGCACCCACGTCGGATGAACCCGCAGTCGAAGTCGAAGAGGTCGAAGAGGCCGAGGAGAAGGCCGAGGCCTGATCCGTGGGTGAGCGGCCGTCAGGCACCGCCGACGCCGCCGAAGCTCCCGCCTCCACCCCGCGTCGCCGGTTCCACGAGTTCCCGATCTTGGTCGTGTTCGCCATCATCCTGGCGATCCTCATCAAGACCTTCCTGATCCAAGCCTTCTTCATCCCCTCGCCTTCCATGGTGCCGACGCTCCGCCAAGGTGACCGGATACTGGTGTGCCGGATCTGCATGCACCTGACCGACATCGATCGCGGCGACATCTTGGTCTTCTCAGATCCCACCCCTGAACCCGGC
>DATDJD010000199.1:0-2289 GCA_036520695.1 Actinomycetota bacterium | reverse complement strand
GGACACGGTCGCCTCTGCCCTCTATCGCCACGGGGTTCGCACGTTCACCCGGTCCATGAAGTACCACCGGCGCCGTGGTCTGTACTGCGGTACCGGCGATTGCCCCAACTGCCTGATCAGCGTCGACGGCGTGCCGGCGGTGCGCTCCTGCACCGAGCCGGTGATCGAGGGCATGCAGGTCGAGCGCGAAGATGGCTGGCCCAGCGCCGAGTTCGACCTGGTGAGCGTCACCGACAAGCTGCACGCCTTCATGCCGGTGGGCTTCTACTACAAGACGTTCGTCAAACCCCGGTTCGCGTGGGAGACCGCTGAGAAGGTGATCAGGCATGCGACGGGCATCGGCCGACTCCCGCAGGACGGCGCCGTCGCCACGATCGATGCCCGACACGCCCACCCCGATGTACTGGTCGTGGGCGCCGGGATCGCAGGACTCGCCGCCGCGCTGGAAGCCACCGCCGCGGGCGACTCGGTGCTGCTGGCCGAGGAGGCGACGATCGGCGCCCAGGTCGCACCGGGGCCGACGCTCGATCGTATCCGCGCGCTCGAGGCCGACGCCCGCGCCACCGACGCGATCACGATCCTGGAAGGTCATGCCGCGGCCGGCCTGTACGAAGGACCGATGGTGCCGTTGGTGGCCGATGACGCGATCGTCCAGGTGCATCCGGGCAGGATCATCGTGGCGACCGGGGCCGCCGAAGCGCACGGCGTCTTCGACGGCAACGACGTGCCCGGGGTGTGGCTGGGGCGTGGTGCCGCACGACTCGCCGGCGTGCACCGCGTGGCGCCGGGTGAGCGAGCAGTGGTCGTGGTGACGGGCGACGAAGGGTTCGAGCATCTCCGAACCTTGCGAGAGTCAGGCGTGCGGGTGATCGCGGTGGTGCCCGCTTCGCTCGCCGACCGCGTCCCCGCGGGCGTGCAGGCGCTGGTCGATGCCCACGTCGTTCGCGCGGAAGGCACGAAGACGGTGACGTCGATCGTGGTCCGTGACGGCGGGGGCGAGCGTCGGATCGCGTGCGATGCGCTGGTGTTGTCGCTGGGGCTCGCACCCCGTGACGGACTGCTGCGCATGGCCATGCCGCATGAGCCCGTCGTCGGTGCTGGTGATGTCGTGGCGCCTGGGTGCACGCCCCAGGAGGCCGAGGAACTCGGCCGAGAGGCTGCCCGCGGCGAGGCAGCCGAACCGCGAGACGAACCCGTCCCAGAGCCCACCGGTCACGGCGTCGTGTGCCTGTGCGAAGACGTGGGTGTGCAGGATCTCGAGCAAGCATGGGATGAGGGCTACCGGTCCTCGGAGATCTTGAAGCGCTACACGACCGTGACGATGGGTCCGTGTCAGGGTGCCATGTGCGGCAGGCACCTCGCCGGGTTCTGCGCCGCACGTGCACCCGTCGCCGATGTCGGGCGCGCCGGTGTCCGTACCACCGCCCGTCCCCCCGCGCGCCCCCCGACCCTGGAAGCCCTCGCCGCCACCGTGCACGAGGTGATCCCGAAGCACACCGCGCTGCACCGGTCGCATCTGGAGGCGGGCGCCACGATGGGGTGGTCGGGCAGCTGGCAACGTCCGTTCACCTATGGGAACTGGCGAGCGGAGTATCGGGCGGTTCGCGAACGCGTGAGCCTGATGGACGTGGGCACGCTGGGGAAGTTCCTGGTGTGCGGGCCCGACGCCGAGCGCTTGATCGACCACATCGCTCCGTGTCGCGTCGACGATCTGGAGCCGGGGCGATCGCGCTACCTGCTGGCGTTGGGTGAGGCGGGTTACGTCGCCGACGACGGCATGGTGTGCCGGCTCGAGGACGGGTTCTACCTGACGTCGACCTCAGGCGGTGCCGCTCGCATGGACGGCTGGTTGCGGGATTGGGCCGATCGTCTCGACGTGCGACCGCACATCGTCGATCAGACGGCGCAGCTGGGCGTGATCCTGGTGGCCGGCCCGCATGCCCGCGACGTGCTCGCCGACGTTCTGGAGGAAGGCGATCTTTCCCGCGGCGCGTTCCCGTATCTCGGCCACCGCGAAGTGACGATCGCGGGGGTGGCGTGTCGGGCGATCCGCGTGGGGTTCGTGGGGGAGCTCGCGTACGAGCTGCACCACCCGCGCCGGCAGGGACCTGCGCTGTGGCAGGCGTTGACCCAGGCGGGCGTTCCCTTCGACCTGGCCCCGCACGGACTCGACGCCCTTGAGCTCCTCCGGCTGGAGAAGGGCCACATCTACCTGGGTCAGGACACCCTGCCCGACGACACGCCCGCCAAGCTGGGCATGTCGTGGGCGGTGGCGATGGACAAGCCCGC
>DATDJD010000198.1:0-21870 GCA_036520695.1 Actinomycetota bacterium | reverse complement strand
CGTCGGCATCGACCGTCGCGACCGCGATCCCTTTGTGCGGACGGTGTTCGAGCAACCCCTCACCCAGCAGCAGTCGCACCCCCTCGCGGACCGTGTTACGTGATACGCCGAGGTCCTCGGCCAACGCCACCTCGCGGATGGGGGTGCCAGGGGCCAGTGCGCCGGACAGGATCCGTCCACGGACGATGCCCGCGAGCTGGGTCGCCGTGCTCGTCCGGTCGATCCGTGCGGCACCGGGATCTTCACGCGCCAAGGGGGTATCCTCCTCCGGCCAGCATCGAACTGCCTGACAACTCTACAATCCCACACAAGCGCATCGGAGGAGGATCTTGGTCGGCGCCATGCGGGTCACGACCGTCGACTACCACACGGCGGGGGAGCCGTTCCGGATCGTGCTGGACGGCTTGCCCGACATCGAAGGGAGCACGGTGCTCGCGCGTCGCGAGACCGCCGCGAACGATCTGGCGATCGACCGGGTTCGCCAACTCCTCGTACGCGAACCGCGTGGCCACGCCGACATGTACGGCTGCTTCTTGGTTCCGCCCGACGACGACGGCGCAGATCTGGGCGTGCTCTTCTGGCACAAGGACGGGTACTCGACCGCGTGTGGTCACGGCACGATCGCGCTCGGGAGCTGGGCTGTCCGCAGCGACAGGGTGCCGAGTGAGCCGAACGGCACGACCGACGTCGTCATCGACGTCCCGTCCGGACGCGTGAGCGCGCAGGTGACCACCGTCGACGGTGTGGTGACGCGGGTCGCGTTCAAGAACGTCGGCGCGCGCGTCATCGGTCGAGGCATCGAGGTCCAGACGGCGCGCGGGCCGCTCACTGTCGACATCAGCGACGGGGGCGCGATCTACGCGTCGCTGCCGGCCGCGAGCGCTGGCCTGGCCGTGGCACCTGCGCACCATGACGACCTCGTTGCCCTCGGTCGCCAGATCAAGTGGGCCCTCAACGAAACGCCGTGGGCGGCGCACCCCGATGACCCGCGGTTGAGCGGCGTCTACGGCACGATCTGGTACGACGACCAGGGCACAGATCCGGACGGGAGCCTCCATCAGCGCAACGTCACCGTCTTCGCCGACGGGGAGGTGGACCGCTCGCCGTGCGGATCCGGCACGTCGGCGCGGCTGGCGCTGCTCCTCGACGAGGGCCGGATCAGCGTCGGGCAAACGATGCTGCACGACTCGATCATCGGATCGCGGTTCGAAGCACGCGTACTCGGCGTCGCGGCCGGCGACGTCGTGATGACCGAGATCGAAGGGCGGGCGTTCGAGACCGCCCGCAGCACCTTCGTCCTGGATCCGGAAGATCCGCTCGGCACGGGGTTCCTCTTGCGGTGAACCGACTGTCTTGACCCTGTCCCTCGTATCGCCCTACAATCCTACAGCCATACAAGCTAACCTCGAGACGCGCGCGTCGCGGGTCGGGGCGCTGTGCACACGAAAGACCGACCAAGGGGGCGCGCTTCGGTGACGGGGGATCGGGACCCCGCGCACATGCCCGGCGCGGCCTCGTTCCTGGGGATCGCCGGCATCGGGTGGACGATCGCGGCCGTCATCGTGCCGCTGTACGCCATCCTCGCGATCACCTTCGGCCGCAACGACCCCATCCTCTTGCTCGCGCGGCCCGAGTGGGATCCGACCTCGTGGCGGACGACCCAGTTCACGGCCGTCCTCAAGGACCTGTTCGGTGGCGGGCTCGGGCAGGTCTGGGTGCGGACCACGATCTACGTCGTCGTCGCGACCACGTTGTGCATCTTGATCGGCTACCCGGTCGCGTACTTCCTGGCCAGGTGTGCGCGGCCGGGGCGTCGCGCGCTCTATGTGGCGCTCGTGCTCACGCCCCTGTGGGTCCCCTACATGATGCGGATGCTCGCGTGGGTCGGACTCTTGAGCCGCGACGGCATCGTGAACAGCCTGCTCGGCAGGGTGGGGATCGAGCCGATCGCGTGGCTTTCGGGCAAGCCGCTCGTCGTGATCATGGGGCTCGTCTACGGCTACATCCCGTTCCTGATCCTGCCGCTGTTCGTGGTGCTCGACCGCGTGCCGGAGTCGACCTTGGAGGCGGGGCGCGATCTGGGCGGATCGGGGTGGGACACGTTCCGGCGCGTGACGTTGCCGCAGTCCCGGCCCGGGCTGCTGGCGGGGATCGCACTGATCTCGCTGCCGATGTTCGGCGACTTCTACACGACCAACCTGCTGTCCGGTTCCCCGACGACCCGCATGGTCGGCAACGAGATCGACTTCTACATCAACGAGTCGCAGACCTCGGGCGGCCGGGGGGCCGCGATCACCTTGCTGCTCGTGTTGTTCACCGCGCTCTTCATGATCTATTACCTCGCGAAGTCGGGGAACTCGGCGCGCAACCAGCCCTCGCAGACCGTCGAGCGCGCCGCAGGTGATACCCAGGGGGGGCGGCTGCTGCGCTGGTGGACGTGGGGCTTCATCGCCTGGATGCTGATCCCGGTCGCCATGGCGGTGGCGTTCTCGTTCAACGCCGGCAGGTCGCGATCGCTCTGGCAGGGGGCGTCGCTCAGGTGGTACGTCGCCGAGGGCTCGGTGTTCCGCAACGAGGCGCTGATCTCGGCGCTCGGGCAGACGCTGCGGCTGGCGTTCTTGACGACGATCATCACCGTCCCGCTCGGGCTGGGGCTCGCGATGGGGATCACGCGATGGCGGGGGAGGGTGCGGGCCGCCTCGAGCTTCCTCGTCGTGGCGCCGCTGGCGATCCCCGAGATCGTGCTCGCGGTCGGGTTGTTCTTCGCGGTGAGCGAGTTGTACGACTTCCTGCCGTTCGGCACGTTCGCCCAGCTGTTGGGACACGTCGTGTTCTTCCTGCCCGTCTCGGTGTTGATCATCGAAGGACGGCTGCTCCTGGTCGGTCCTTCCTACGAGGAGACGGCGATGGACCTGGGCGCCTCGCCGTTCGGGGCCGCGGTCCGCGCCCTCCTGCCGATGATGACGCCGGCGCTGCTGGCCGCCGCCTTGTTCACCGTCGTCGCGTCGATGGACGACTTCGTCATCAGCCAGTTCCTGAGCGGTGGCGAGGCGAGCATCACCGTCCCGATGCGCCTGTACGTCGCCGCCCGCTCGCTGTCGACGCCAGCCACGAACGCCCTGGCCACCCTGTTGCTGGTGGCCAACGCCCTCGTCATCGTCGCGGCCCTGTTGGGGCTGCGCTACTTCCGCCGCCGGGACACGGTCCAGCAAGGCCAAGGCCCGCTGGCGGTCGGCGCCGTATGAGTTCGAAGGGAGCTTCGGTACGCACGACCCGGTCCGTGACCTGACCCGCAGACGTAAGGAAGGGGTAGAGATGGCATCGCAACCGAGGTATAGCCGACGGCAGTTCCTGTGGCGGTCCTCCGCCGCGGTGATCGCCGTGCCGACCCTGTCGCAACTGCTCGCCGCGTGTGGGTCGGACGATCCGTCGACGTCCGCGGCCCAGGGGTCGGTCACGCTCGACCCCGCGAACCCCACGCCGCTGCCGGTCTTCGATGACAACACGGCGATCGAGAGCGGCCTGTCACCTGAGGCGGGTCCCCTGACGCTCCTGACCTGGGCGGACTACGTCCCGGCCGAGATCCTCAAGGACTTCGAGAAGGAGTACGGGGTGACTATCGAGCAGGTCACCGTCAACTCGGCGGACGAAGCGCTCCGCAAGGTCGCGAGCGGCGAGGTCCCCTTCGACCTGTACGCCGGGCTCGTCGAGGTGATGCCGCCGTTGATCGAGGGCAAGCTCGTGCAGCCGCTGAACCACGACTACCTCCCCAACCTCACGAACATCTGGCCCACCCTGCAGGACCCGTGGTACGACCCCGGCTCGGTGTACTCGATCGCTGCCGTGGTCGGCGCCTTCGGGATCGGCTGGCGGACCGACATGATCGACATCGACATCCCCAACCTCGAGAACCCCTGGGACGCGATGTGGGACCCGGCGGCCAAGGACATCGTCGCGTTCTACGACCAGTTCCGTGAGGCCCTCGCCTTCTCGCTGTTCCACAACGGGGTGAAGAACCCGAACACCCCGACCGACGAGGAGCTGGCCGCGGCCGTCGAGGGCCTTCGGACGCTCATCGCGGACAACGGCGCGCGGATCGGCGACAACGTCGGGTTCGCGGGGCTCGGCGAGGGGACCTACGGCGTCGTGCAGTCGTTCCAGGGCGACTCGCAGTACGCCGAGTTCTCGATGCCGCAAGGCAGCGACCCTTCGGTGCTGCAGTACGTGTTCCCGCCGGCGGCCACCGATGGCGCGGTCGGCGGCACGGTCAGCGACGACTTCTGGATGCTGAGCAGCTCAGCGAAGAGCCCCGTGCTCGCGCACGAGTTCATCAACTGGGTCACCGGCAAGGAGCCGGCGCAGAGCTGGTACGAGCTCTACGGTCTGCAGCTCCCGCAGAACCACCTGACGCCCGAGGTGCTCATCTCGGAGGGGATCGTGCCCGAGCAGCTCTCGACGCAGATCATGACACCCGAAGGTTTCGATCAGGGCCTGTGGGTCCTGCCGCTGACCGAAGCCCAGCAGCAGCGGCTGGTCGACGCGTGGGCGGAGGTGCAGCGCGGGTAACGAGACCGGCGCTCAGACGGCGGGGGGTCGGACCGCGATCACGTCCATCTCGACGTGGAACCGTTCGTCCATCAGCTCACACACGATGGTGGTCCTGACCGGCTTGGCGCCGCGGAAGCCTTCGGCGTACAGCTCGTTGAACCGGGCGAAGCTGTCGCGTGACGTGAGGTATGCGCCGACCCGCACGACGTCGCCCAGGCCGCATCCCGCGGCCCGCAGGCACGCCTCGACGTTGCGGATCACCGCGCGCACCTGACCGTCCAGGTCGGGGGCCGCGAGCGCGCCGTCGGCGTCGACCGGGACCTGCCCCGAGACGAACACGAGGTCATCGGTCGCGACGACCGGGACGTAGGGCCGCGCGGGGACCATGATGTCGGGCGGCTGGATCTCTTCACGCATCCGTCGGGCTCCCTTCGCCGAGCACCTCCATGAACCGGTCCGCGCCGATGTTGCCGCCCGACAGGATGACACCGACGCGCCTGCCCTCGGCGTCGATGCTGCCGGCGAGCAGCGCCGCGACACCGACCGCGCCGCTCGGCTCGACGACCAGCTTCAGCCGTTCGAACAGGAAGCGCATCGCCGCCCTGATCTGGTCGTCGGACACGACGACGATGTGATCGACGACGCGCCGGTTCACCTCGAGCGTCAAGATCCCCGGCGTCACGGGCTGCAGGCCGTCGGCGATCGTGCGCGGGACGCCGGGGAGTTCGACCTGGTCGCCGGTCTCGAGCGAGCGACGCGTGTCGTCGGCCCCCTCCGGCTCGACGCCGATGACGACCGCGTCGTCGCGATGCGCCCGCAGGGCGGTGCCCGAGCCCGCGATGAGCCCGCCGCCGCCGACCGGCACCACCAGGATGTCGGGAGGCCCGATCCGCCCGATCAGCTCGAGCGCGGCGGTGCCCTGCCCGGCCATGATCAACGGGTCGTCGTACGGCGGGATCAGGGTGAGCCGGCGCTCCCGCGCGAGGCGGTCCGCGATCTGGGCGCGATCCTCGCGGTAGCGGTCGTAGACGACGACCTCGGCGCCGTAGCCGGCCGTCGCCGCGAGCTTGGTCGGCGGCGCGTCGTCGGGCATCACGATGACCGCCGACGTGTCGCACATCCCGGCGGCGATAGCGACCGCCTGCGCGTGGTTGCCCGACGAGAACGCCACGACGCCTTCCCGGCGTTCGTCATCGGACAAGCAGCTGATCCGGTTGTACGCCCCGCGGATCTTGAACGAACCTCCGCGTTGCAGGTGTTCGGCCTTCAGCGAGATGCTCGCGCCGACGTCGCGGTCGAGCGTGCGCGACGTGATGAGGGGCGTCTCGTGGGCGACGCCCCGCAGACGTGCCGCCGCCGCCTCGACGTCAGCGAGCTCGATCATCCTGGTCCGCCATCGGATCGTGTGGGAGCGGCGCGAAGAGCACCAGGTCTTCGACCCGGGTGGGAGCGCTGCCGGACGGATGTGGCATCGGTAGGGGCGGCTCGGCTCGATGGCCGACCCCGACGATGAGCTGCGGGTCCAGGTTCGGTGGCAGGTTCAGGAAGATGCGCAGCGCCGACGGCGAGTCGGCGGTCATCGGGCCGGCCACCAGGCCGAGCGCATGCGCGGCGAGCAGCATGTTCTGCGCCGCGGAGCCCACGTCCCAGTACACCTCGCGGTGCGAAGGGATCGGCGCGTCGTAGCCGGCGAGGTCCCAGTCGATGCAGATCACGATCGCCGCCGCAGGGACGCCGGCGACCATGCCGGGCGAGAACATGTGGATCGCGCGGAGCACCTCGGTGTCGGTCACGACGACGAACCGGTGGACGCGCAGATTCGAGCCGGCCGGGGCCCAGCGGGCCGCCTCGAGGATCGACCACAACGTCTCGGGGTCCACGGGCTCGTCGCTGTAGGCCGTGGCGACGCGCCGGGTCCGAATCGTCTCGAGGGTGTCACGCATCGGCGTCGCCCGACCCGTCGGGAGCAACCTCGCGCGCGAGGTTGGCGATGAGTTCATCCAGGTAGGACTCCGTCTCGGGCGCCGCCCCCATCGGATCCCACTCTCGCGCAGGGATCGAACGCTCGAGTTCGTGAAGGAACGTCTCGAGCGAACCGGTCGCCCTCGGGGCCCAGGCGGCAGCCAGGCGTTCAGCCGCTGTCGCGAGCCGGTAGGTGCCGTACCCCGGGGGATCGAACAGACAAGTGCGCGAGCTCGCCAGCAGGAATGCGAGGAGCTCCAGCGCCTCGTCGTGGGTCAGCGCCAGTTCACCGTCGGGCGCCGCGTGGTCCTCCTCATGGCTCGCCGGCACGATCGTTCACCCCAGACGGCTGACCCGGATGGCCTGCAGGCCTTCGGTCCGGGTCCGAAGGCACCCTGCGGCCAGGTCGTCGAGCCCCTCGTCGACCGTCGCCCAGACCGTCATCGGGGCGGGACCGAAGCTGAACTCGAACCTCGTCTCACGGCCATAGACCAGGGCCAGGTCCCAGTACTCCTCGGTGATGCCGACCCCGTAGCCCGGCGGGAAGTAGCCGAAGCAGATGTCGCCCGGGATGGGGTACACGGTGAGGTTCTCTTTCGGGACCGATGTCGGATCGAAGACTCGGTTGGCCTGGGGCACCTCGACCGACACCATCCGCCCTGCCCACCCCGCGTGGATGCCCTTCGTCACGATGGGCTGCTCGAGCGCCTGCCACATGGCGTTGCACGTCAGGGGCGCATTCTCTTCCTCCAGGACCGCCGTCGCGAGTTCGCCGGTCCGCTCGAAGGTGATCTGGATCTTCCTCACACCACGCCCGAGTCCTCGGTGAACGTACCGGCCTCGATCACCGGCCGGCCGTCGACGAACAGGTTCGACTCCATCAGGGTCGCGTCCATGTGGCCGAGTGCGTACGCCCCGCCCTGCAGCCCCACACCCGAGCTGGCGCCGACCCCGACGACGACGGCGCCGAGCAGGCTCTCCCACGCGGTGACGTCGACGACGCCGAGGTCGACCCGATGGTCGACGCCGGCGCCGACATGTGCGAACTGGTAGACGCGATCGTCGTCGAACTGCTCGATCCACCGGATGAACAGGCTGGCGTGTTCGTTGTCGTCCTCGATCTTGACCATCCGGCCGTCGACCAGCTCGGTGCGGATCGGTTCGGGGGTGATGAACGTGTGCTGCGGCAACAGCGAGAGGGGACCGTTGAACACCATCGTCCCGTTCACCGATGCGGGCGGCGGCGTGAACGAGATGCTGAACACCCCGTAGCTGTCCCACATGCCCGGGCGATCGACGAGGCCGCGGGCGACATCGAGCGGCAGGTCGCCGCGCTGGAACGAGAAGTCGGTGCCGTGCGGGCCGGTGACCCGCATCTCGGTCGCCGCGTCGCAGATCTCGCCGAACCTGGTCACACGGCCGATCAGCTCGTCGCTCGGCTGCCGCTCGACGAACTGTCCCGGTGGCAGCATCACCTGCAGGACCCGCGTGCCGGCCTCGCAGATCTTCGTGATCGCGGGCGCGTAGTCCGACCACGTGTTGGATGCCAGGTCGAACACGACGTCGGCTGACTTCATCGCTTCGACGGCCGGCTCGGGTGGGTCGAGCAGCGCGAACCTCGGATGCGCCATGACGAACACGGCGTCGCAGCCCATGTTCACCGCCGCGAGGTAGATCGCCTCGGCCATGGCGCCCGGTCCGCCGGAGTCCGTGTACACCACGACCCGTTCCTCGGGTTGCACCACACATCGGCGGAGGGCGTTGGACGCCGCTCGAACGAGCTGTGGGAACCCGACACCTTCACCGGGGATATCTAGGAACCGCATCGGTTCGTTTCCTCCTCATCGTTCTCGGGCGTCCGGGCCGCTTCCGCGCGGCGATGCTATCCGAGCGCCGCGGTGTCCATGACGTGGGTCGTGCCTTGCCCGATCACGAGCTTGACCTCGCGCAGGCGCTCGAGATCCTCGAGCGGGTCGCCGGCGACCGCGATCACGTCGGCGGACATCCCGGCGGCGAGCGTGCCGAAGTCGGCGTGCGCCGAGATCACCGCGGCCGCGTCGCGTGTGGCCGCCTGGATCGCCCGGTAGGGCTCGACCCCGAACGTCGTGAAGAACTTGATCTCGTTCACCATGTCGCCGTAGCTGTCGGTCCCGGTCGCATACAGAACCCCGGCGTCGAGCGCGGCTTGGAACGACCGACGGTGGACATCGAGGACCTGGTCGGCGACGTCGATCCAGCTGGGCTCGAGCCCGAACTCGTCGCCGCGGTAGACGATGCCGTGCATGACATCCAGGGTCGGCACGAGCATGACCCCGTTGTCGGCCATGAACCGCGCGTGGTCCTCGGTCAGGTAGATGCCGTGCTCCAGGCAGTCGAGCCCCGCCTCCAACGCGTTCGAGATCCCGCGCTCGCCGTCGGCGTGGGCCGTGACACGCCTGTCGCGGGAGTGCGCCACGTCGACGACGGCTGCCATCTCTTCGACGGTCAGCTGCGCGTGGGTGGGCATCTCACCCGGGCTCGCCGCGCTGATCCCGCCGCTGGCCATGACCTTGATGAAGTCCGCTCCCAGTTCGAACTGGCGACGCGCCATCTGGGCACACGCCCATGGCCCGTCCGCGGCGCCGCCGAACGCTCCCTGGTGGCCGCCCGTCATGCCGATGGCCTCACCCGCGCACACGAGCCGCGGGCCGACCCCGTAGCCCTCGTCGAGCGCCCGTCTGACCACCAGGTCGACCCCGTGCCGGGCCCCGGGGATCCGGAGCGTGGTGACGCCCTTCGGCAGCGTCTCGCGCGCGTAGTGAGCGAACACCACCGCCCACATCGTGTCGGGCTCATCGAGCGCCTCCGTACCGGTCGAGAAGCGGCTGTGGCCCGCGACGTGTTCGTGGCAGTCGATCATGCCGGGCAGGAGCGTGGCGTCGGGGAGGTGAACCTCCTCGATCCCCTCGCCGGCGAGCTCGGTCCGGGGTCCGACGGCCTCGATCCGGCCGTCTCGGATCCGCACGGCGGCGTCGGTGAGCGGCGGCTCGTCGTTCGCGGTGATCAGCCGTGGGGCCGACACGAGGAGCGGGCCTGCGGTCAGGTCTCCGGGTGCGGGTTCCATCGGGTGCCTCCCTGTCGACGCGTCCGTAGAATCGTACTACAATCCAGCAGTCCGACGAATCGGGCCACCGTCCGTGTGGCGGCCTCGGTTCGCAGCGGCAGTATCGCGCGTTGAGGGAAGGTGGGAGCACGTGACGACGACAGCGTTCGGCCAGGCCCCGGCGGAGACCGACGACCTGCATGCCGTGTTCGATGCCGGGATGGCGACCGCGCGAGCGGGTCTGGGCCATCAGCAGCCGTTCTTCATCGAGGGGAAGCCGCGCGACGGCGCCGGGACGCGTCAGGAGTGGTCGCCGATCGACCGTGACATCGTGATCGGTGAGTTCGCGCAGGCGACGGCCGCCGACGTGGACGAGGCGGTCGATGTCTCGACCGCGTTCGCGCCCACGTGGGGGGCGACCGGGTGGCAGGAGCGGGTCGACATCGTCCGCCGGGCTGCCGACCTCATGGAGGCCAGACGGGGCGAACTCGCCGCCATCTCGGTCCTCGAGACCGCGAAGAACCGCATGGAGGCATTCGGCGAGGTGGACGAGTTGATCGGCCTGGTCCGGCTGAACTGCGAGCAGGTCGAGGAGAACGAGGGGTTCCGCTACCGGCTCCCGGGCGATGGCTCCGCCAGCAACTTCATGGATGTGCTTTGCCCCTACGGCGTCTGGGGGCTCATCAGCCCGTTCAACTTCCCGCTCGCGCTGGCGGCGAACCCCGTCTCCGCGGCGCTGCTCGCCGGCAACTGCCTGGTCTTCAAGCCCGCCCATCAGGGCGTGCTGACCGGTCTGAAGATCTACGAGATCTTCCGCGAGGCGGGCATCCCGGCCGAGGCGTTCCACGTCGTGCCCGGTCGCGGGGCGGTGGTCGGCGCCCGGATCGCGGGCCATCCCGGCATCGGTGGGATCACGTTCACGGGTTCGTACGATGTCGGGATGGGCATCTACCGCCAGCGTGATAGCGCTCCGCGTCCGACGATCTGTGAGCTCGGTGGCAAGAACCCGTCGGTCGTGACCGACAAGGCGGACATCGCCAAGGCCGCGGAGGGTGTGATGCACGGCGCGTTCGGGTTCGGCGGCCAGAAGTGCGCGTCGAACTCGCGGTCCTACGTCCAGCGCTCGGTCTACGGCGAGTTCGTCGAGCAGCTGCGGTCGATGGCCGAGGACATCGTCATCGGCGACCCGTCCGAACGGGGCGTGTACCTCGGTCCCCTCATCAACGACGCGGCCGGCGAGCGGTACACCACCGCGGTCGCCGAGGCGCGGGCCAGCGGCACCGTGCTCACCGGCGGCGAGACGCTCACCGGCGGCGTCCACGACCGGGGCAACTACGTGCGCCCGACGGTGGTCGAGGTGCCCGAGGATTCCTGGCTCTTCAAGCGCGAGCTGTTCACCCCGTTCATCGCGGTCGAGCCGTACGACGACCTGGGTGACGCGATCGCGAAGGCGAACGACACGGAGTTCGGTCTGACGGCCGGGTTCTTCAGCGAGGACCCGGGCGAGATCGACCGGTTCCTCGATCACATCGAAGCGGGGGTCGTGTACGTCAACCGGCGCGCCAGCTCGACGACCGGCGCCTGGCCGGGGCTGCAGACCTTCGGCGGATGGAAGGGATCGGGCACGAGCGGGCGGAGCGTCGGCGGACGGTTCTACGTCTCGCAGTACATGCGTGAGCAGTCGCGAACCGTGATCGCGAGCTGAGCCCGGTCATGCCGACCAAGACGGCGCCGTTGTCGGCCGAGGCCGTGTCGGTCGTGCGCGCGCTCGCCGACACGGCGACGCGCGCGGTGGTGCACGTCCCGTCGAGCGCGATCGCGCCGATGATCTGGGACCTGCTCGGCCGCGCGGGTGAGGACGGGGTGCCGGAGTTGATCGGGGCCGGACGAGAGGAAGAGGCGGTCGGGATCGCCGGCGCGATGAACCTGGTCGGGCATCGATCGGTGATCCTGATGCAGGACAACGGGTTCGGCAACGCCCTCACCGCGATCGCGACCTGGGCGGTCGCGTATCACCTGCCCTTGCCGATCTTCGCGAACGCACGGGGCGAGCTGGGCGAGTACAACTCGATGA
The DNA here is from genome assembly GCA_036520695.1 of Actinomycetota bacterium. Taxonomy (GTDB): domain Bacteria; phylum Actinomycetota; class UBA4738; order UBA4738; family HRBIN12; genus JAOUEA01. Next base: position 10,204 of record DATDJD010000198.1, on the reverse strand, counting down.
TCCACACGATCAGCGGCCCGGCAGACGCGCTCTTGGGGACGATCGGCGTCCCCGTGTTCGGGCTGGACTATCGTGACGACGCGGACGCGTGGCACGACGTGTCGGTCGAAGCGATCGGGCACGCGTGGCTCACGCGGCGCCCGGTCGTGGTGATGCTGAACCTGTGGAGGGGTGGCGGCGGCACGTGACGATGACCCGCATCGAAGCGCTCACCGCCGCGGTCGAGGCCGCGCCGGACGCCGCCTTCGTCGTGACGTGCGGGGCGACGAGCCGCGAGATGGCGGCGGTCGCCGACCTGCCGAACCACCTGTACCTGCTGGACTCGATGGGGCTCACCACGTCGGTGGCCCTCGGTCTGGCGATCGGCCTGCGCGAGCGTGGCCGCGACGTCGTGGCGATCGACGGCGACGGTTCGTTGCTCATGAACCTCGGGAGCCTCGCCACGATCGGGGCGTACGGCGCGACCGGCCTCACCATCCTGTTGCTCGACAACGGCGTCCATGCGTCGGCGTCGGGCATCCCGACGGCCTCACCGCGGCTCGATCTGTGTGCGGTCGCCGAGGGATGCGGGATCATCGCCGGCGAGGTCCGCACGACCGAGGATCTCGTCGCGGGGCTCCGTGCCGCGCTCGGCGATCAACGTCCGCACATGCTCCGTGCGAGGATCGCACCACAGAACGCCCCGGACACCCCGTGGCTCCACGCGGATCCGGTCGTGCTCGGCGAACGGTTCAGGACGTGGGTGTGAAGGAGGGACCGATGTGGCTCACGAACTGCACGGTGATCGACATCGAGGATCCGGGGCAGTCGTTCCAGGGGAGCGTCCGGGTCGCTGATGGCGCGATCGCCGAGTTCACCGAGGAGGCCCCGCCTGCGGGGTCGGCCGCGGTTGACCTGGACGGCCGAGCACTGCTGCCCGGCCTGATCACCTGTCACACGCACCTCACGGAGGTGTACCCGTTCGCAGCCGCCGCCGGCGAGACGTCGGCTGACTCGGCGCTGCGAGCGATGGGCGCCGCGACGCAGGCCCTGCACGCGGGCGTCACGACGATCCGCTGCGTGCACGAACAGAACCAGGCGGACCTGCGCCTGCGGGCCGCCGACGAGCATGGATGGGTCAGGACCCCCCGGATCCTCGCGGCCGGCCGTGCGATCACGACCACCGGTGGGCACGGCGATAACGAGGGCGGCTGCGTTCGCGCCGACGGGCCCGACGCCTTCCTGAGGGCCGCGCGTGAGGAGCTGGCCTCCGGCGCGGACCACATCAAGATCTTCATCTCGGGCGGGATCGGTGACGCGAGCGAGAACATCACCACCGTTCAGATGTCGATCGACGAGATGCGCGCGGCAGTGGGTGCCGCTGAGGTCCACGGGGGATACGTGGTGGCGCACGCTGGGAACTCGGCGTCGATCGCCCTCGCGCTCGAGGCGGGGGTGCGCTCGTTCGAGCACGGCTACGAGCTGGACGACGCGACCGCGGCCGCGATGGTCGAACGCGGCGTGTTCCTCACACCGACCATCAACGTCACCCATGTCCGCAGCTGGATGCTCGCCCGAGGGTTCGACGAGTCCCAGGTACAGCGGGCGGCCGAGGTCGAGCCGATGCACGCCCGCAGCCTCGAGACGGCGATCCGTCACGGCGTGAAGATCGTCCACGGGACCGATGGACTGCCCGCGGAGGCGGTCGATGGCACGACGATGACGGTCGTCGAGGCCGAGCTCCTGTCGCGCGCGGGGCTTGGGCCCCGTGGAGCGCTCCTCGCCGCGACCGCGAACGCCGCGGAGCTGGTGGGACTGGGGTCGCGGATCGGGAAGGTCGCGGTCGGGTACGCGGCCGACCTGATCGCCGTGCCTGGCGACCCGCTCGCAGACATCAGCGCCCTGCGTTCGATCGATTGGGTCATGAGCCGGGGCGAGGTCGTTCGTGACACCCGAGGCGGGGGCCTGTGAAGCCCGGCTCGGCGTCGAGGTATCGGATCGCGGTGGACATCGGCGGCACATTCGTCGATGCGGTCGCCCAGGATGTGACGACCGGGGAGCTGGTGTCGGTCAAGGTGGCCACCACCCCCCAGCAGCCGACGGCCGGCGTCCTCGAGGCGATCGTGGCCCTGGGGATCCCCCTCGATCAGGTCGAGGTGGTCGTGCACGGGACCACGCTCGCCCTCAACGCCGTGCTCGAGCGCAAAGGTGTTCGCACGGGCATCGTGACGAACGAGGGCTTCAGAGACATCTACGAGCTCGGGCGGGGCGACGTTCCCTTCGAGCACATGTACAACCTGCGGTACGAGCAACCTCGCCCCCTGGTGCGGCGTCGCGACACCGTGGGCGTGCGCGGCCGTATCGACCACGAAGGCTCGGTGATCGAGGACCTGGACGAAGCCGGGCTCGTGGAGGCGGCCGGACGGTTGATCCGGGACAACGACGTCCGGTCGATCGCCGTCGTCTTCCTGCACAGCTACGTGGATCCGGTGCACGAGCGTCGAGCAGCCGACCTGCTGAAGGAACACTTCCCCGACACGACCGTGTCGATCTCGAGCGACATCGCACGCGAGCATCGTGAGTTCGAACGGACCTCGACCACCGTGCTCGACGCCTACACGCGACCGATCGTGGACACGTACCTGGAGACCCTCGAAGAGGGACTGCGAGGCGCCGGCCTGGAGCGGCCGCTGCTGGTCATGCGGTCCGGGGGAGGGGCCATGAGCGTCGGGGAAGCCAGGTCGGCCCCGCTCATGACCGTCTTCTCGGGGCCGTCAGGCGGCGTGACGGGAGGGGCCAACGTGGCGCGGCTCTCGGGGCGCGATCGTCTCATCACGTTCGACGCGGGTGGGACGAGCCTCGACGCGTGCGTGATCTTGGAGGGTGAACCGACCGACGTCTTCGAAGCTCGCCTCGATACGCACCCGGTGTTGATCCCGGTGTTCGATATCCGGACCATCGGGGCCGGAGGCGGGTCGATCGCCTGGATGGATCGGGATCTGCTGAAGGTCGGGCCCCAGAGCGCCGGCGCCGACCCCGGGCCTATGGCGTACGGGCGAGGGGGGCGACAGCCGACCGTGACGGATGCGGCGCTCTGTCTCGGCTACCTCGAGCCCGGCGAGCTGTTCATCGACGGGCGGTCCTTCTCGCTGGAACTGGCCACCGAGGGGATCCGCGATCAGATCGCGACCCCGATGGGGATGGACATCCGCGACGCCGCGGCCGCCATCTTCGACGTGACCCAGGCCCGCAACCTCGGGGCCCTGCGCGAGATCACCGTCGAACGTGGGATGGATCCGCGGGAGTTCTCCCTCCTGGCCTTCGGCGGCGCCGGTCCGATGCTGGGGCCGATGCTGGCACGCGAGATGGGCATCCCCGAGGTCATCGTGCCGAGCGAGCCGGGGGTGTTCTCGGCATGGGGGATGCTCGGCGCCGACCTCGTGCACGACGTGGGACGGTCCGTCATCGAGCCCCTCGAGGCCGAGACGCTGGAGCGCCTCGAGGCGGTGTTCGAAGAGATGGAGCGGGCGGCCACGGCGTCGTTGTCGAAGCAGGACATCGACCCCGAGCACTGCGATCTGCAGCGGCGGTTGGACCTGCGCTACGACGGGCAGGAGTACAGCCTCGGGGTCCGCGTCGGATCCGGTGAGTCGGCCGAATCGATCCGGTCGCGCTTCGACGCCGCTCACCTGGAGCGCCACGGTCACAACCTCGACGGTGCGGGTGTCGAGATCGTGGCGGTGCGGGTCCGAGGGGTCGGGACCATGCTGGCTGCAGCGCTGACCGAGTCACCCGAGAGGTCCGGAACCAGCCACCGAGCCGGGCGCCGCACCGCGTTCGACTTCGCCACCCGGGAGGTGGTGGAGTTCGACGAGTACCTGCGAGCAGACCTCGTCCCGGACGATCACCTGAGCGGACCGGCGCTCGTCCGAGATCCGACGTCGGTCTCGGTCATCCACTCCGACCAGCGGTTCCACCTGGACCGGTTCGGGCACATCGTGATCACGAGGGAGGAGGACCGATGATCGACGGCGGAACGGTCGAGGTGATCCGGCACTACTTCGTGTCGACCGGTGAGCAGATGCGTCGGACCCTCATCCAGACGGCGTTCAACGCGGTCATCTACGAGGTCCACGACTTCGGCATCTCGATCTATGACGGTGATCTGCAGCTGATCGCGGAAGCGCCCGGCATCCCCGAGTTCCTCGGCGCCAACGACTACGCCATCCGCAAGGGGGTCGAGCACATCGGCGTCGAAAACCTGGAGCCGGGGGATGTCGCGCTCCTCAACTACCCCTACTGGAGTTCCTCCCACACCTACGACGCCATCCTGTTCGCGCCGGTCTTCGTCCCGGGTGCATCCTCGCCGCAGGCGTACCTGGCGGTCCGCGCCCACTGGATGGACCTGGGCGGCAAGGACCCGAGCTACGTCCTGGACTCCACGGATATGCATCAGGAGGGCCTGATCCTCCCGGCGACGCGGGTCGTGAAGAAGGGCCGGATCGACGAGGAGATCATGGACATCCTGCGCTTCAACTCGCGGATGCCCGATCTGATCATCGGCGACTTCAACGCGCAGCTCGCCGCGATGCGCGTCGGCGAGCAGCGCATGGTGGAGATCTTCGAGAAGTTCGGTCTGGACGTGATCGATCAGGCGATCGAGAGGATCATCGCGCACGGGGAATCGGTGGCACGCGACGCCATCCGCGCGCTCCCGGACGGCCGATGGAGCGCCGAGGATTGGATGGATGGCGATGGGATCACCGACGACCCCATCCGCCTGGCGGTGACGGTGACCATCGACGGGGATCGCATGATCGCCGACTACTCCGATTCATCGCCGGCGGTCCCCGGACCGGTGAACCTCCCTTTCGGGCAGACCCAGTCCATGGCGCGGACGATCTTCAAGTCCATGACGACGCCGCAGGAGCCAACGAACGCCGGGCACTTCCGCCCGCTCGAGGTCATCGCCCCCCCGGGGAACATCTGCCATGCCGTGTACCCGGCCCCGACGTTCGCAGCGCTCACGACCGCCGTCGGTCTCGAGCTCATCCACAAGGCGTTGTCGCAGACGCTCGACAGCGTGCCGGCCTGTTCGGCGGGCGACATGACGACCTTCGACCTGACCGGGATCCATCCACGGAGCGGGGAGCTCTTCTCGATCAGCCAGAACGAGGGCATCGGGTGGGGTGCGACGAAGGAGCACGACGGTGGGAACGGCCTCCAGCATCCCTGCACGAGCGGGATGCACAACACTTCCATCGAGGTGTTCGAACAGAAGGCGCCGGTCATCCACGAGCGACTCGAGATCCGGGCCGACTCCGGTGGTGCGGGGCGACGGCGAGGTGGCCTGGGAACCCGCAGGGATATCCGAGCGGTGACCCCGGTCGAGATCTTGGCCATGCACCAGAAGACGCGCACGCGGCCGTGGGCGTTGCAGGGGGGCAAGGAGGCGGAGTCATCGGCGATGATCGCGTGGCCCGGGACGCCGCGGGAGCGTGCGTTGAGTACCGAGCGGTTCGACCTGGAACCCGGCGAGAGCTTCCACCACTTCGCGGGCGGCGGCGGCGGCTACGGCGATCCCCTCGAGCGGGAGCCTGAGCGGGTCGTGGACGACGTCCTCGACGGCTACATCTCCGTCGGAGCGGCGGCCCGTGACTACGGGATCACCGTCGCTGCCGATGGCAGCTGGACCGCGGATGAACGCCGAACGGCATACGAACAGGAGGGCCGGGATGGGCAGTGACGACGTCGGGTTCGGTCTGGTCGGGCTCGGGATGGCCGGACGGACGCACGCCCGCGAGATCGCGCAACTGGAGGGGGGGCGGGTCGCGGCCGTGTACGGCCGCAACCGCGAGAAGGCCGACGCGTTCGCCGAGCGGTTCCAGATCCCCAAGGCCTACGACGACTACGAACGGTTCCTGGCCGACCCCGATGTCGACGTCGTCGACGTGCTGACGCCTCACGGCGTCCATCTCGACTACGCGGTGCCTGCGGCCGATGCCGGCAAACACGTGATCGTCGAGAAGCCGCTCGAACTGGATCTGGACCGCGCCCGCCAGATCATCGACGCCTGCGGCCGCAACGGCGTCACCCTCGGCGTGATCTACCAGATGCGGTTCGGTCGCTGGGAGCAGCGGCTCAAGCAGGCGGTCGACGCCGGCGAGCTCGGCCGGTTGCTGCTGGTCGACGCGATCGAGAAGGCGTACCGCGAGCCGGCCTACTACGCGAACGACCCCTGGCGCGGCACACGCGAGATGGAGGGGGCCGGGTGTCTGATGACCCAGTCCATCCACATCATCGATCTGATCCAGTGGATCGCGGGGCCGGTCGCCAGCGTGAACGCGCGGGTGCAGACCGCCCGTCACGCGATCGAAGCGCCCGATATGGCGATCGCCCGACTCACCTACGAGAGCGGCGCCTGGGGCATCCTGCAGAGCTCGACCGCCATCTACCCCGCAATGCGATCGAGGGTCGAGGTCCACGGTGAGCACGGCAGCGTCATCGTGAACCCCGAATACGACGAGGTGTGTTTCTGGGATGTCCGCGATACCCCCGAGGGGCGGATCGATACCCCTGAGGGGTTCGCGTTCGGCGACATCGCCGATCCCAACGGGTTCCCCGAGGAGCGTCACCGCGTCGTGCTGGCCGACATCCTGCGCGCGATCCGCGAGGGCGGTCAGCCAACGGTGTCCGGCGTCGAGGCGCTGAAGTCGCTCGCGATCGTGCTTGCGATCGACGAGTCGTCACGCCGCGGTGAAGAGGTCGCGGTGCCCGACATCCTCGATCGGAGCGCCGTCATCTGAACGAGCCGCCTACGGGGCTGCCTTCGATCACTGGCCTGGAGGAACTCGGCGCGCAACAGATCGTCGCCCGGCCGCACCCCGACTGGATCGTCGCGGTGGGCGGGCTCGTCTGGGTGACCGGTGTCGACGGCGGGGTCGCCGCGTACGAGCCACGAACGGGGGAGCGCGTGGCGACGGCCCCGATCGTTGGCGACATGTGCGGGGCGCCCGACGCCGCGTTCGGTTCGCTCTGGATCCCAACCTGTGACCCGGCTGCGATCCACCGGGTGGCGCTGGGGTCGCGCACGCTCGTCGCGAGCATCGCGGTCGCGCTCCCGGCCGAGGGGGAGTTCACGATCGGCGCTGGTGAAAGTGGCGTGTGGGCTGTCGTGGACCGTCCCGATGGCGCCCGTGGGCTGGCCCGCATAGATCCCGACACCGAACGGATCGGAGATCTGTTCGACGTTGCGGCCGGGGCCGTGAGCGTCCGTGTCGGTCACGGGAGCGTCTGGATGGCCTGCCCGGACGACGACGAGGTCCTGCGTGTCGACCCCGCGACCGGCACGGCGATCCGGGCGTTCACGACCGGCCGTGGACCCCGGTTCCTCGTGGTCGGACCCGAAGGGGTGTGGGTCGTGAACCAGTCCTCGGGCTCCGTGACCCACATCGATCCGATGTCGGACGAGGTCGTGGCGACCATCCCCGTCGACGATGGGCCGCTGCAGGGCGGCGATGTCGCCCTCGGTGCGGGTTCGGTCTGGGTTCGAGGGACAAGCGAGATGGTGACCAGGATCGATCCAGTGAGTCACCGGGTCGTGGCCCGGTATGGCGCGCCCACCGCCGGGAGCGCGAGTGTTGCGGTGCTCGACGGGCAGCTCTGGATCTCGTCCGGCGTCGAGGGGACGCTCTCCCGGATCGACTTGGCTCCGTGAGTGTCCGGACTGGCTCTTCCGCCGCGAGTCGAGCGGCGTTCGCCTTGCTTGGCCGCCCGAACTGCCGCCCGACAGTCCCCAGGTAACGTTCGGGACAGGACATAGGCCTCTGACCTCTAGGAAGGCGGGTCGGCGTCTACAAAGGCCCTGGTCAGTGCTCGGCGATCGCTTCAGGGCCTGGTGGCAAGGACAAGGTGCCTAGACGGCATCCCGGAGACGGCTCTCGCCCACATCGAGGTGCGTCGAGAGCAGCCGTGCCGCCTCTGCTCGGTCTCCGTTCGAGATGGCTGTCGCGATGCGCCGGTGTTCGTTCATCCAGTTCGTCTGGTACTCCGCGTCGGAGCGGTCGAGGAGCGCAAGGCCCAGGCGCAGTTCCCCCAGGAGCGTGCTCTCGAAAGTCGTCAATCGCTCGTTGCCGAGGAGTCCCACGATGGCGCGGTGGAAGCTCGCGTCGGCATCCCGGATGGCGTTCAGGTCGTGCGACTCGGTCCCCTCTTCCATCTGCGCGATCGCAGCGTCCAGCAGGGGGATGCCCTCCACAAGGGCTTCCTTCTTGCCGGTTCGGATCGCCTTGAGTTCCATCAAACGCCGCGCCGCGTAGATCTCCTGGATGTCTTTCGCATCCACGGTGGCTACGGCGATGCCCTTGTGCTGACGGTGTTCGAGCAGGCCCTCTCCGAGCAGCAACCGGACACCCTCACGAACCGTGTTCCGGGACACCCCGAGTGACTCCGCCAGCGCCACCTCTCGGATGGGTGTCCCCGGGGCGAGCGTGCCCGACAAGATCCTGGCTCGAACGATGGATGCGAGCTGGGACGCCGTGCTCGTCCGATCGATCTGCTCCGTGCCTGGCTCATCCTTGGCCATCGCGGTACTCTCCTCACGCACGCGCAAACTGCATTACAACTCTACAATCCCACAGGTGCCGACGTAACGGAACCTGGCACGATGTGGCCGCGGAGACTAGGTTCCTTGGAGGATCCCGCTGTGCCTGACGCGATGCGTGTTGCGACCGTCGACTACCACACGGCCGGTGAGCCGTTCCGGATCGTCCTGGAAGGCGCGCCCGCCATCGAGGGAGCGACGGTCCTCGAGCGGCGCGAGGTCGCGTCACGAACCGCGAGCATCGACGCCTATCGCGAACTCCTCGTCCGGGAGCCGAGAGGCCACGCCGATATGTACGGCTGTTTCGTTGTTCCGCCCGACGACGACGGTGCGCATTTCGGCGCCCTCTTCTGGCATAAGGACGGTTACTCCACTGCCTGTGGTCATGGGACGATCGCCTTGGGAGCGTGGGCCGTCGAAAGTGGTCGTGTCCCGAGTCGGCCGACGGGCACGTCCGACGTGCAGATCGACGTGCCGTCGGGGCGGGTCACCGCCCGTGTGACGACGGAGGACGGGGTCGTGACACGGGTCGCCTTCGAGAACGTTGGCGCGTACGTCATCGGGCGGGGTGTCACGGTCGAGACCGCCCGAGGATCCCTGGTCGTTGATATCGGCTACGGCGGGGCGATCTATGCGTCGCTCCCGGCTGCGAGCGTTGGGATGAGTGTGACACCCGGTCATCTCGATCAGCTCACCACGCTGGGGCGCGAGATCAAGTGGGCTCTCAACGACACCCGATGGGCAGCGCACCCTTCGGATCCTCGGCTGAGCGGGATCTACGGCGTGATCTGGTACGACGAGGTGGGTGCAGCGGACGGCGGCCCTCACCAGCGCAACGTGACCGTCTTCGCCGATGGTGAGGTTGACCGTTCCCCTTGCGGCTCCGGCACGTCAGCTCGGCTGGCGTTGCTTCACGCGGAGGGCAGGATCACGGTCGGACAGACGATGATCCATGATTCGATCATCGGGACACGCTTCGAAGGACGGGTGCTCAGCATCGTCCCGGGGGATGGTCGCGATCTGGTGATGACCGAGATCGAAGGCGAGGCGTTCAAGATGGCCGAGAGCACCTTCTTCCTCGACGCACGGGATCCCGTCGGCACCGGCTTCCTGCTCCGCTAGGGTTCGTCGCTCCGAGGTCAAGAAGGCCAGTCGGGCTTCGGCTTCGGGTTCGCGAGCAATTCGTCCAACGATGCCTTTGGCTTGCCTTCGACCTCGGCGACCGTCTGTGCGAACCGATCCGGCACTGGGTCATCCGCCGCTTCGAGCATCTCTTCCAGCGACTTGCTGTCGCTGCCCTTCAACCGGATACGCAGCGCGGCGAGCACCGCAGCGTGACGTTCCGAGAGTCCCTGGTTGACCTTGATCTCCGTCAGGGCCTCTTCGGCTCGCGCGAGGAGTTCCTTGTCGTCCACGAGGCAAGTTTGCCACGAGTGTGTGCCCGCGGGCACTCCTGGGGTGACGCTCCTGCTAGGCCAGCTGGTTGACGATGTCGGGTCGGTCGTTGTCGATCCCGGGGAAGATCTCGTTGATGTTGGCGCTGCTGGCGCCGCAGCGCTTCTCCAGGATCTCGGCGAGCAGGTTGCGGTAGTCGGTGGTGGGGGTGAGGTCGTCGTCCTCGTC
>DATDJD010000197.1:0-4460 GCA_036520695.1 Actinomycetota bacterium | reverse complement strand
AGTCCTGCAGCGCGATCTCGACGTGGCCAACCGCGACGTCGTCGCTCGCCGTACCCGACAACGTCACCGGCGCCAGCGGGACGTTCGTCGACTGGGCCGGCGCCGTCACGGTCGGTGTCGGGGGGGCGATCTGCTCGTACTGACGACCCAGGTTCGGGTTGAACACCTGGATCCTGTCGTTGGCCGTGTCGGTGACGTACAGACGCCCTTGGGCATCTGCGTCGATACCGACTGCACCCTTGAAGTCGTAGATGTTCGATCCGTACGTCGAGCCCCACCGACCCAGGAACCGACCGTCGAGACCGAACGCGCTGACCCGGCTGAGGGTCTCGTCGCTCACGTAGAGGGTGCCGTCGCTGATGACGGCATCGACGAGCCCGCGCATCTGCCCGGCGCCGCTGCCACTGCTCCCGAATCGGTTCGAGCCGTCGAAGACGACGTTGGCCGGATCGCCGTTCTGGTCGTACACCTCGACGCGGGTTTCGCGCATCACGTAGATGTTTCCGGTCGCCGGGTCGACGGCGGTGCCATGGTTGGACAGCGGGATCAGCGGGTTCTCGGGATCACCCGGATCCGGGTCGACGGGCTTCGTGATCTCGACATAGGTGTCGGCGTCGAACGCCTTCACGCTCGCGGCCATCCGGTCGCCGATGATCGCCACCCGCTGCCCGTCTGGCCGGTTGTAGAACTCGATGTCGACGGGCCAGCGGAAGTTGCCCGGGTCGATGTTGTCTGCGCCGATCTGGCCGACCTGGCGAACGTACGTTGGCGCCGCGGTTGGACCCGTCGGGTAGTTGTAGACCTGGATGTGGTGCCCCCGCTCCTGGGCTACCCAGATCCGCCGCGTGTCTGGATCGATGGCGATCGACCGGGGGTAGTTCATGTCGAACGGCCCGCCGGAGCCACGCTGACCGTAAGCGCCCAGCGGCACGCCTGTGGCACTGAATCGCACGATCCGCTGGTTCCATGTATCCGCGACCCAGACTTCACCTGTCTGGTCGTCGACGGCCACGTCTCGGGGTTGGCCAAGCAGTCCGGGTTGCGGCTTCCTGGAGGGCTGGGGTGCTGAGAGGAGCGGTGAGCCCGTGGACGAGAACTTCTCGGTTTCGAAGCCGCCGAAGTCGCCGACCCACACGTTGTTCGCCGGGTCGATATCGATAGCGCGGCCGCCACCAGAGAACTGTCCGGGACCGTTGCCCTCGCTCGAGAAGGAGGTGACGTACGTGCCAGCCTGGTTGAAAACATCGACCTCAGAGGACTGCGCGTCAACGACGTAGACGCGGTCGAGCGCCTCGTTCACGACGACGCCACGATTGTCTCCGCCGAGCTCACCGTCACCGAATGACGATAGGAACGTGCCGTCCTTCGCGTAGCGGTATCCGACCTGGTTCTGGGCGTCGGTCAACCAGATGACGTCGTCGTTCGCGATGTCGATGCCATAGGCCCGAGGGACACAGGTGCCTGGGTTGTTGCATGGGTCCGGCAGCGTCGGAGGGTTGATTTCCCACCAGTTCTTGACCATGACGTCGGCCGTGAGGTCGTCGGGCGTCGTGGGATCGATCCAGTCGAGCTGAAGCACGTAGGGGCGATAGTCGTCGGTGATGTTGTAGTGCGAATCGAGAAGGAAGATGTCGCCGGTATCCTCCTCCACCGTCATCCACACGGTGTAGAAGGCTCGGATCCGGTTCTGGGGTGTCGTCGGCGGAGTGCCTCGCGGACCCGCCGTGAAGCTGACAGGGATCGATGATAGGAAGTTGCCCTGGCCGTCGTACTTAGCGATGGCGACGGTGAGCGGGTTGTCCTTCAGCTCGGCGACGTAGATCGCACCAGTCTGGTGGTCGACAGCGATGGTGTATGGCTGCCCGACGGCGTTGTCGCGCCAGAAGTCGCCGAGGTAGTTCCCGGCCAGGTCGTAGCGGCGGATCTTGAAGTTGAGGTAGTCGCTGACGAGCATCTCGTCGGTAACGGGGTTGTACTGCACCCCCCATGCGAAAACGCCGGGCCGACCCGCACCCCCGATCGTGCGCACATATCGGGGCGGGAACACTGCCGCGTTCGCCGCCGAGGCGGTGATGAGCACCAAGGCCGGGGCGATGATCAGGAAAGCCATCACCCCGGCGATCACCCGCCGACTGCTCATTCTGTGCTCGATCTCCATCACCGTTCCTCCACCACACTCGATGTCGCGAGCGATGCTGACGAGTGAACGCACCAAGAGGAAGTCCTGTAACAGGACCGTGACGGAACCCAGGCGCATTTAGGTCTTTTGGCCCCTGATGACGGCTCCTCAGCCCGCGACGAGGCACTTGACCTCGGTGGAGGGCGTCGTCGCGACAGTGTTCCTGGGCGCGAGACTCAAGGATTGCCGGTCCGGCATCGATGCCCATGCATGGCGTTGAACGCTACCTATGAAGCTCGGGGTGACGGGCGACCTTCGCCGACCACCACGACGATCTGGCAACACAGAACGTTGGCCATACTCGCCATCACACTCATCCTGTCGGCCCTGTATACCGTGACGTGGATGTCGGGTGGTGCCACACGCATGGCCGCGAGCTGGTTCTGCCTCCCGGTGATCGCGGCAGGGGCCTACATGGGCTACGTCGGGGGTGTGTGGGCTGCGGTCATCGCTTCGATCCTGGCTGGACCGATCATGCCTCTGGAGGTGGCGACGGGGACCCCACAGCCAGCGTCGCTTTGGATCGGGCGTGCCGTCCTGTTCGTGATCGTCGGACTTGCGAGCGCGGCGGCATCATCGCAGGTGCGGAGGAGCTATCAGCGACAGCTAGAGCTGGCCGAGGGCTCACGTGACCTTGCGATCCGGAAGGCGGCGATGGCGGAGATGGTGTCGAAGGAATTCCGGGCTCCTCTCACCGTCGTCAGCTCGGCGACGCAAGCCCTGAAGCGAGATGGGATGGTCTCCCAGGAAGCGATCTCGCTCCTCGAAGGCCTGGAATCGGGAACCGAGCGCCTATCGTTGCTCGTTGACGCCGTCGGGACGGTCCTCGAAGCGGAGGATCACGGCAGTGGGCTCAACTGGGATACCTTCTCGGTCAAGACGATGCTGAAGCGGACCGTCGATCATCTCGGGATACGGGATCCTTGGTCGCGGGTCACGATCGAGATCGCCTCGGACGCGGGATCGTGCCGGAGCGATCCTGAATTCCTCGCTCAACTCCTACAGCATCTCCTCGAGTTCGCCGCTCGGAGCTCGGACGCGGAGATCTCGGTGAGGGTGGAGCGTCCTTCGGAAGCGGCGTTCACATTTTCGGTCATCGACCATGGACCAGGGATGGACGAGCGGGAGCTGATGCTCTCGAGAGACCCGTTCAGCACCGGCGTACTAGAGGAGGGATCGAAACGCGGGACCGGTCTCGGATTGTTCGCCGCCTCTCGTCTCGTTGAGGTGTTGGGTGGAACGCTGACCTTTTCAGAGACTCAGGGCGGCGGGACAACGGCAACGGTGGCGATCCCGGCGACGAGTCCCGAACCCATCTCCGATAGGCGGGGTTGATGCTTGGCCATTGAGACGTGCTGGATACGTGTTGGATGGCACGGATCGCGGCCCTTCGCGTAGAGCACGCTTGCAAGAAGCGTTGTGCTGCAAGAGCCGGAGCGGGGAATCGAACCCCGGACCTCCTCCTTACCATGGAGGCACTCTGCCGACTGAGCTACTCCGGCGGCCCGGTGATGATAGCAACGTGCCGCCACACGAACGCGCCCGCGCGCATGGCACCATGGTGCGATGCGTGGCCTTCCGGGGATCCTCATCGCGTTGGTACTGATGTCGACGGCGTGCGACGGAGGGTCGCACGGAGCGACGCAGGACGGTCCCGACCACGCCGTGGTGTTCACCTCATCGACGGGGCAACGATCAACGCTCCAGGTCGAGGTCGCCGACGACGACCGAGAGCGAGCCCAGGGACTCATGGGCGTCCGGTCGCTACCAGCTCGATCCGGGATGGCGTTCGTGTTCGACGGCACATCGACCGGATCGTTCTGGATGAAGGACACGCTCCTGCCCCTCTCGATCGCGTTCGTCGACGAGGAAGGGACGATCGTCGGGATCCGAGAGATGACCCCGTGCGAGGCCGATCCCTGCCCGACGTACGGTGTCGACCGGGGATACTCGATGGCGGTGGAGGCCAATCGCGGATACTTCGCCGCTCAGGACATCCAGATCGGAGATATGGCGAGACTCGAGGAGCTCGGAGATGCCTGAACCCACGAAGGATGGCTGCCTGCTCTGTGACGCTGAGCGCGTTACCGAGTGGTTCCACGAGGATGGCGATTGCTGGGTCGCTGAGTGCATGGTGTGCCGCACCCCGATGATCGTGTGGCGCACCCACGGGCTGCCCGATGCGATGATGGAGGCGAACCTCGTCGCGCAGCTGGAGCGGATCGCGACCGAGCGCTACGGCGACGGTGGATACTGGGTCGACCCGGAACGTCGGAGGATC
>DATDJD010000196.1:0-6020 GCA_036520695.1 Actinomycetota bacterium | reverse complement strand
AGCGGCGTCGCCGCTCCCCGTCCGTGTCACCTTCCCGTTTCGATCAGCGGCGCACCCGATGCCCGCCGACGCGGATCGCGTGGCGAGTCACCCGCACCTTCAAGGTGTCCTTCGACACGTTGCCCGAGGCATCCACCGATCGCAGGCGCAGGAAGTACCGACCTGGGTCGAGGCGGACGAAGGTTCGCCAGTTCGACGACCGTGACCCAGGCGCTCCGAGATCGACGCGCATCGCGCGCACGTGTCCCCACTCGCCCTTGCCGTGCCACCACTTGCCGGTGGCGCGGTCGCGCACGCCGATCGTGACACGGCCCACCGCGCTGTCGTCGGACACGGAACCCTTCAGGATCATCCGACCCTTGTCTTGGGCAGCGGCGCTGCCAGCCGGTTGCATGAGGGCCACCTGCGCTCGCGCCGCCGTCGAGTCCGAGCCGACGGTCACCAGGTTGCCGGCAGGTGAGCGATCGTAGTTGCCGGCGACGTCACGCGCACGGATCGCGAAGATGTACTGGCCCGCCGTCGGCGGCGTCCACGCGAACGTCCATGACGTCGTGGTTCCTCCGGGCACGCTCAGATTGGCGACCTGTTCCTCGAACGTCGAGCTCCAGGTCCCGTTCGCGTGCCACCACAGGCGCGTGGCCTTGTTCCGGATGCCGATCCGGACCTGATACACGCTCTGGTTGTCGCTCGCCGAACCCGAGAGTTGCAGGGTCCCTTGAGCGACCCTGGCACCCGCAGCGGGCGCGCTCAATGATGTGTCCGGCGCGATCGCATCGGGACCCGACGGTGGCGGGACCGGTGTCGGTGTCGCTGTGGGCACGGGTGTGGGAACCGGGGTCGGGGTTGGGGTCGAGACCGGTGTCGGCGTCGGCGTCGGAGGTGGTGTGACCCCTCCCACGACCGAGAACGACGACGATGCAGGCGATGCGTCGACGTTGCCGGCCGGATCCAGAGCCACGGCCTGCACCTCGAACGTCCCCGTCCTCGTCGTGGTCCAACTGTAGGTCCACGGAGCGTAGGTATCGCTGCCGCTCACGAGGATGCGAGAACCGAGCGTGGCATCCAAGACCTGGTAGGTGCCCCAGGTCCCGTCGCGGCGCAGCCATTGGTTGGTCGCCGTGTCCCTGATCGCGATCTGCACGCCGCTGAGGCCACGGTCGTCGGTCGCGGAGCCGGCCAGCGAGACGGTGCCGACCGGCACCGACGAGCCACTGGTCGGGTTCGACACAGCGGTGTTCGGCGCGCTCGTGTCGGCGCCACCCCCACCGCCACCGCCCTCGATCGATGTCAGGAGGAACGCGGCGTCGTGCGCGCCGATCGTCACCTGAGTCACCGACTTCGGTTCGTTGCCCGTCTGGTTGACGACGTCGTAGAACGTGCCACCGAGGTTGTACGTGGCGGCGCTGGATCCGGAGTTGACCACGACGATGCCGTTCTGGAAGTCCCGCCGGTACAACTGGGTGCCGGCGACCGTCACATCGGACAGCCTCGTCGGCTCACCTTGGGGTGTACCCCAATCCCACATGTACAGCTGGTCGGGCTTGTCGAGGTTGAAGGTGGCACCGTACTGATACCGGGTCGCGGAGTCTCGATAGGCGAGCAACACCGAGGCGTACGCGAACCTCTCGTAGGCGTCCGCAGCGGCGGCGCTCCCGGTGAACAGGTAGTCCCATCGGGGCCAGAAGATGGCCGGCCAGTCATTCGTGAACGACTTGAACGTGATGTCCATCTGGGACGACCAGTTGGTGGTGCTCGTCTTCACGTAGTTCTCGAGGACGCCACCGTCGTACCCGTTGCTCAGCAGGTCGGTGGAGCAGGCGTCGTTCATGTCCATGTTGTTACCCGCGAAGCGCACTCCCGGGAACCGAGCCCTGAGGCCCTGGAGCTTGACCTTCTGCGTGACTCCGTACTGCGGCGTCATCATCTTGGTGGTCCCGGCGTCATACCAACCGAACACCGGGTTGCCGTACGGATCGGCGTGGTTGTACTGGAAGCAGCTCGACACGTCGAGCCAGACCGTGTTGAACCCCTGCAGGTCGGACCCGAACGTCGACTGGATGCGGTCGGCGAGCCAGTTGTAGCCTCCCGGCTGCCAGAGCTTCAGCCCGTACCGCAACGCTGCGCTGGTGCTGTTGCGGGTTGGGGTGCCGTTCAGCGCCGACTCACCGTTCACGTTGCCGATGTAGGTCGGCGCCATCACACGCACGTTGGCGTTGTGCGACGCAGTGCCCGTGCCCCACAGACCTCGGCGGACCTGCAGGACCACTTCACCACCGGAAGCCTGCGGTTCACCCGCGACCTGCATCAGTTCGTCGTCGATCCGGATCCACGACACGAAGTCGTGGCTGTTGGTCGAATGTGCGTTGGCGCTCTGCCCGGTCCCACGCGAGTCCAGGAACGGCCAGGTGGCCGGCGAGCCCGACGGCCGATCAGCACTCGCGACGGCCGACACACGGACGGTCGTGGCGTTGGCGTTCAGCGCCTGCGTCAGTCGAGCACCCGCGGCGTTGTTGTCCCCCGCGATGTTCGGCCGGTAGTTCCCTGGCCAATAGGTGCCGATGGAGAGCGGTGCTTTCGTCTCGAGGTCGGCCGCCTCGCCGAAGTTCATCTGGCCGGCGTTGGCCTGGGACACGAAGGAACCGTTCCGGTAGTTCGATGTCCAGGCCCCCCGATCAGCCAGCTTCTTCGCGAGCGTGCTGGAGGACGACCCCTTGCAGTCGTTCCCGAGCACGAAGTTGTTGCTGCCCTCGCTGTGGAAGTGGTCGTACCACCGGGTGAGTTCGTCGAGCCTGTCTGACAGTGCTGCACCGCTCAGTTGGTTCGCGGCTCGTACCTGGGCGCAGTCGTTCACCTGGGTGAACAAGCGCAGATAGGGATCGTTCTTGAGCAGTGCCGGGAAGTCAGGCGCTGCTGCCGTGGCCCCCCCGGTCAGTACCGACGCGACCAGTCCCATCACCAGGACGGTCGCGAGGGCAGCTCCAGTCAAGCGTTTCGCTCTCATACCGCACCTCCCACCAGACCAAATGCGAAGGCGCAGCCGGGTTCGCCGACTTCGACCCCCTCGATTCGGGTGTGACTCAGCTAGCTTCGGCGAGGTCGTGTCGGGCCTGTATCGGTCGGCTGCACCATTCGGGGATGGGGCAAGTACCGTTCGGGTGTCCCCCGGATGACCCAAACTTGAACGTGCGGGTGAGGAAGTATGCCGGGGCGGCTCAGGTCGAGGCTGGTGCTAGCCCCCGCCCGCTCGACGGAGCAGGAAGGCGGCGTCGTGACCTGCGATCGTCACCTGTGTGACCGCCGCAGGGTTGCCCTGGCCGTTCTTGTTCACCACGTCGAAGTACGTGTCACCCAGGCTGAGGGTCTGCGACGACCCACCTGGGTTCACGATCACGATCCCGTTGGCGAACTTCCGTCGATACAGGCCGGTGTTGCCGATCTCCACCTGGCCGATCCGCCGAGGTGAGCCTGAGGGGCGGCCCCAGTTCCAGAAGAACAGCTCATCGGGCTTCCCAAGGTCCCAGCGGCCCCCGTACTGGTACTTCCGGTCGGAGGGGCGATAGGCGAGCAACACCGAGCCGTAGGTGAATCGCTTGTAGGCGGGGGTGCTCCCGCCACCTCCTTGGTCCCATCGGGGCCAGAAGATGGCAGGCCAGTTGTTCGTCATGGCCTTGAAGGTGGTCTCCATCTGCTCGGCCCACGAGCCGTTCGCAGACTGCAGGTAGTTCTCGATGACACCGCCGTCGTACGCACGCATGAGGCCGTATGCGCACCGATCGTTCTGGAACATGTTGTTGCCGGCGAACTTCACATGGCGGAACCGCCGGCGGAGTGCGCGCAGCTTGATCTTCTGCCCCTGGCCGTATCGACCGGGTTGGAGCTTCGCGTTTCGGCCGTCGTCCCAGCCGAAGACGGGGTTGCCGTACGGGTCGGCATTGTTGTCCTGGTGGCAGCTCGACACATCGAGCCACACGGCGTTGTACCCCTGGAGTCCTCGCCCGAAGGTCTGGTGGATCCGCCCTGCGATCCACTTGTAGCCGGCGGCCTTCCAGATCTTGATGCCGTAGCGCAGCGGGGCAGAACTGGAGTCACGCGACGGGTTCCCGCTCAACGAGCCTCCGGAATTGCGATTGCCGATGTAGATCGGTGCGGTGACCCGTGAGCCCCTGCCGTGCGAGACCGCCTTGGTGCCCCACAGACCGCGCCGAACGCTCAGCACGACGTCGCCGCCCGAGGTTTGGGGGTTGCCGGCGACCTGCATCAGCTCATTCCCGATGCGCACCCAGGACACGAAATCGTGCGTGTTGGCGGAGTGCGCCTCGCGCTGAGTCCCCGAACCGCGGGAATCCACGAACGGCCACGTCGCCGGTGCCCCTGATGGACGATCGCCTACGGTCGAGACACGGACGGTCGTCTCGGACGCGGACAGTGCGTTCGTGAGCCGCCCGTCGTTGGAGCGGTTGTTCCCCTTCGTGTTGGGACGATAGTTGCCGGGCCAGAACGTGCCGATAGCCAGGGGCTCCCGCCGTTCGATGTTCGCGGCCTCATGGAAGTTGACCTGTCCCGGGCTGGCCTGTGACACGAACGAACCGTTCCGGTAGTTCGAGACCCAGGTTCGGCGTGTGGACAACTTGCTGGCCAAGGTGGAACGCGATGAGCCGCGGCAATCCTTGCCCAGCACGAAGGTGTTGCTCCCTTCGCTGTGGAAATGGACGTACCAGCGCCTCAGTTGGCCCAATCGCCGCTTGAGTGCCCCGCCCTTCATCTGGTTCGTGGCAAGGACCTGTCCACAATCGGCGACTTCGGTGAAGAGTCGCAGGTAGGGACGATTCCCGCGCGGGGCAGCGAGCGCGCTCGTGCTCGGCGCCAGGAGACCGACGGCGAAGACCAGCAACATCATGGCGGCGAGCCAGCGGGTCCGACGGCGGCCCATGGGCACCGTCGTCGGGGTATGGATATGCGTGGTCGGGGGGGTATGGGTCATGATCAGCTCCGTCGATCCGGGAGGAAGGGATGTGGTCGGTGGACACCGAACCCGTCTCGCCTCCGGGGGGGTGTTCACGCTGCCTGCAGCGGGAGGCGTCAGCCCTAAGGCGAACGACTGGGTTGGTACCGACCTTCGGCCGTGCCATCCACCTTACACACGATCGTCCCAGCTCCTGGGACCTCCGGCGTTGGGAGGACCTTCAGGCCTAGGTCGTTTCCCTTCAGATATCCTCCATCTAGGGGATGCTTCCATCGGTCGTTCGGTGGTCAGATATCTCCAAGAATCGTTGCAGCTCCGCGGGTATCATCGAAGTGTCTAGAGGCGATCAAGGTCGCCCACCGTCGTAGGAGGGGAAGTTTTCAGAATGATCGTTCCATTCCGTCGTGGTCGTCGTCGTGTCGCTGCCCTGTCTGCCATGTTGGCCCTCGGTGTCGTGCTCGCACTCATCCAGCCTTCGACCGCCGCCACCACCGTCTCGCTGGTGCCGATCAGGCAGATCGGGGCCCGTGGACACGCCGACGTCTATCCATGGGGCATGGCCACCACGCTCGACGGCAAGATCCTGATCGCCGACTACTGGAACTTCCGCGTGGCGCGGTACAACACCGACGGGAGCTTCGATCGTCAGGTCGTTGGGCCTGTGTGGAACGGCGCCGCCATCCACCAGGCTCCCTACGGGATCGCGGTCGATCCCCGCAACGGGGACTTCTACTTCGGTGACGTCGACAGCGGCGCCACCGTGGACAAGTACACAGCCGGCGGTTCGTTCATCCGCAGCGTCGGCGGACCCAGTTCCGGATCGGGCGCCGGGCGCTTCGTCTACCCCGCGTACGTGGGCGTCCTCAGTACCGGTAACCTGGTCGTCGCCGACTCGCGTGACAACAACATCGTGGTCGTGAACCCCTCGGGCACCGAGTTGTTCCAGTTCGGCACCACCAACCCCGGACGGGTGCAGACCCCTCGCGGCATCGCCGTCTGTCACCACTGCGGCTCCGCCACCAGCGACCTGCTCTTCGTCGCCGAGGCCAACGGACGG
>DATDJD010000195.1:0-2496 GCA_036520695.1 Actinomycetota bacterium | reverse complement strand
TCATCGCGTCCATCTCGTTCCGCGATGGATGGCCGATCGTGTGCGCGATCCTCGGGACCGTGGTCGGAGGCGTCGTGGGTCGGGTCGCGTATGAAGTCTTCGCCGATCCGGCTGTCGAGTTCGGTAGCAACCTGGGCGGCTTTGACTGGATCCTTGGGTTCGCTTCCGTTGGCCTCCTCGTGGGCGGAATCATCGGTGGCCTCGTGAGCGCCAGGAGGCGGCGAGACCGGGAGGCGATCAGCCGCCTTGAGTGAATGGCTGAACGGATGCGTCACCTTAGGCCCCGTCGATCAGGGGTAGGGATGGTGGGCGCTAGAGGATCAAGGTCTAAGCGTCGCCGACCAGCTCGGCGAGGAGTGCTCGTACCCGACGATCGAGTTCATCTCGGATGGGTCGGACCTCCTCAACCGTCTTGCCTGCTGGATCGTCCAACTCCCAGTCCAAGTAGCGCTTGCCAGGGAAGATCGGACAGGCATCGCCACAGCCCATGGTGATGACCACGTCGGAGGCCCTGACGAACTCGTCGGTGAGCGGCTTGGGGTACTCGGCGGAGATGTCCACGTCGACCTCGGACATCGCCTGCACGACGGCATCGTTGATCTCGTCGGCAGGCGTACTCCCAGCGGAGCGGACGTGCACCTTGCCCCTCGCGTGCTTGGCCAGAAGCCCCGCGGCCATCTGGCTCCGACCAGCGTTGTGCACGCAGACGAACAATACTTCGGGGTGCTCTTTCGCAATGGTCCCTTCGGCCTGGCCGAGGGCGCGGAGCCTCTCACGCGTGAACCGGTAGGCCAGCACTTCGACGTGGGCTCTAACCTTCGGTGCGGGCCAGCGCTCCAAGGACTCTGTTACGAATCGAGCGATCGTCTCGTCCGCGAAGATGCCCTTGTACTCCCGCGACAGAGCCGCGACCGTGCGGTTGAACTCGAACTCACCGAGTACCGGTGCGGATGATCCCTGGCTGGTTGACATCGCTAACCCTCCCTGACATATCGACCATCATCTATGGACGTGCCTCAGTGAGCGTGAACGAGAGGTGAACAACGGCTGAACACCCAGGCCGGTCAGGTCTTGGCTGCCCGGACGTTCGCCCCGTAGATCTCCTCAGCCATCTCGTGGGTGAAGTCGATCCCGATGTCGGTGAAGCCCGCGCCCATCAGCTCGGCTCCATACTCGGACACGGTCATCGCACCCGCGATGCAACCGACGAAGCTCCCACGGGCAAGGCGCTCGTCTGCGCTCAGCCCATCGGCAGCGACCACGTCGCTGATACCGAGGCGTCCGCCTGGGCGAAGCACCCTGAACATCTCCGCGACGACCTTCGGCTTGTCTGTCGAGAGGTTGATCACGCAGTTGGAGATGATCACGTCAACGGATGCATCAGGCAGTGGTATGTCCTCGATGTAGCCCTTGAGGAATTCCACATTGGTTGCCCCTGCCTTGGCTGCGTTCGCTCGGGCGAGATCGAGCATCTCGTCGGTCATGTCGAGACCGAAAGCCTTCCCGGTTGGTCCAACGCGTTTGGCTGACAGCAGGACGTCGATCCCGCCGCCAGATCCGAGGTCGAGCACCGTCTCGCCCTCGTTGAGGTCGGCCACAGCGAGGGGGTTGCCACAGCCGAGGCTCGCGAGGACCGCTTCGTCCGGGATCTCGTCGCGCTGTGTCGGGTCGTACAACTGCACGCCGAGCCCTTGGGTCGGCTCGCAACACCCAGCCTCCTGTTCCCAGTCGTTCGCGGCGTAGCCCTCGTCAACTGCCTTCGCCGCTGCCGCGTACCGATCGCGCACCCGTTCGCGAAGTTCGCTCATCCCGCTGCTTTCCTCCTTGGCTTGGGTTCTGCGATCGGCCCCGCCAATGCTCCGCGCAGGAGCTCGATCGGCTCTGGGAGCACCCAGTAGTAGACCCAGCGCCCGCGCTGCTCTCGACCGAGAAGGCCGGCGTTGGTCAGAACCTTCAGGTGGTGGCTCACCGTCGGCTGCGACAGCCCCATCGGCTCGACGAGGTTGCAGACGCATGCTTCGCCTTCAGGCGTCGCTCCGATCAGGCTGAGCAACTGCAGCCGTGCCGGATCCGCGAGCACCTTCAGCGCGCCGGCGAGCCGGTCAGCTTCCTCGCGATCCAGCGGTGCGGCGAGGACCTGCGGGCAGCACTCCGCATCGATCGTCTGGATGAGCTTCATGAAGAGATATTGACGTTCATCGATGTAACTGTCAACGTATCCATCACCATCGATACGAAGGAGGTGTTTCGGGATGCTGCTTCATGACCCGTGCTGCCCCGAGGGTTCTTGCCCGGAGGGTTGTTGCTAGACCAAGGCAGCGGGGGCCGGGTTTCTGACCCGGCCCCCGTGATCGTCGTCGGCGGAGGGCAATCAGGGTTGGCGGCCGCTCGAATCCTGAGCGAGCTAGAGGTGCCAACGGTGATCCTCGAAGCAGGCGATCGCCCGGCAGGCTCGTGGCCGAACTACTACGACAGCCTGAAGGTGTTCTCACCTGC
>DATDJD010000194.1:0-2196 GCA_036520695.1 Actinomycetota bacterium | reverse complement strand
CGCCGACTGACCGTGTTCACGGGACTCTCCGGCTCGGGCAAGAGCTCCCTGGTGTTCGGCACGATCGCCGCGGATTCCCAACGGCTGATCAACGAGACCTACAGCACCTTCGTGCAGGGCTTCATGCCGACCCTGGCGCGGCCGGACGTCGACGTCCTCGAAGGCCTGACGACGGCGATCATCGTCGATCAGGAGCGGATGGGTGCCAACCCTCGCTCTACCGTCGGTACCGCGACCGACGCCAACGCGATGCTGCGGATCGTCTTCAGCCGCCTCGGGAAGCCGTACATCGGCTCGCCGCAGGCGTTCTCCTTCAACACCGCGACGATCTCCGGGGCCGGTGCGGTCACGTTCGAGAAGGGCGGCAAGAAGACGAAGGAGAGGCGCTCGTTCACGCGGACGGGGGGCATGTGCCCGCGATGCGAGGGCATGGGGTCGGTGACGGACTTCGACCTATCCCAGCTGTACGACGACACCAAGTCGCTCAACGAGGGCGCACTCACGGTCCCCGGCTACAGCATGGACGGCTGGTACGGCCGCATCTTCCGGGGGTGCGGCTTCTTCGATGCGGACAAGCCCATCCGTCGGTTCACCAAGGCTGAACTCGATGACCTGCTGTACAAGGAGCCGACCAAGATCAAGGTCGAGGGCATCAACCTGACCTATGAGGGTCTGATCCCGAAGATCCAGAAGTCGATGCTGGCCAAGGACGTCGAGGCGATGCAACCGCACATCCGCGCATTCGTCGAGCGGGTGGTGACGTTCACCACGTGTCCTGATTGCGATGGCAGCCGGCTCAACGAGGCCGCCCGATCGTCCACGATCGAAGGGGTCAGCATCGCCGACGCATGTGCCATGCAGATCAGCGATCTTGCCGAGTGGGTGCACGGCCTCGATGAGCCGTCGGTGGCGCCGCTGCTCGCCTCGTTGCGGGACACGCTCAACTCGTTCGTGGAGATCGGGCTCGGCTACCTCTCGCTCGACCGTCCCACGGGAACGCTGTCGGGCGGCGAGGCGCAGCGCACCAAGATGATCCGCCACCTCGGGTCGTCGCTCACCGATGTGACGTATGTGTTCGACGAGCCGACGGTCGGCCTACACCCACATGACATCGCGAGGATGAACGACCTGCTGCTACAGCTGCGTGACAAGGGCAACACGGTGCTCGTCGTGGAGCACAAACCGGAGACAATCGCGATCGGGGACCACGCGGTCGACCTCGGCCCCGGAGCCGGACCAGGCGGTGGCGAGGTGGTGTTCGAAGGCTCCGTCGCCGGGCTTCGCGCCAGCGGCACGTTGACCGGGCGCCACCTTGACGACCGGGCAGCCCTCAAGGAGACGGTGCGGACGCCCGCCGGCTCGTTGGAGGTGCGCGGCGCAACCACCCACAACCTTCAGGACGTCGACGTAGACATCCCCCTCGGCGTGCTGGTGGTACTGACCGGTGTGGCCGGATCGGGGAAGAGCTCGCTGATCACCGGATCTGTCTCGGGCCGGGAGGGTGTGGTGACGATCGACCAGACCTCGATCAAGGGGTCGCGGCGCAGCAACCCGGCCACCTACACCGGGCTGCTCGACCCGATCCGCAAGGCGTTCGCGAAGGCGAACGGCGTGAAACCGGCACTGTTCAGCGCCAACTCCGAGGGCGCCTGTCCCAACTGCAACGGCGCTGGGGTCATCTACACCGACCTGGCGATGATGGCGGGGGTCTCCACCATCTGCGAGGTCTGCGAGGGCAAGCGGTTCCAGGCCGAGGTCCTGGGATACGCGCTCGGCGGCAAAGACATCAGCGAGGTGCTCGCGATGCCGGTCGCCGAGGCAGAAGGGTTCTTCGCGGACGGCGATGCGTCCACCCCGGCCGCCCACAGGATCCTCACCCGGCTCGCCGACGTCGGGCTCGGCTACCTCACGATCGGCCAGCCGCTCCCCACGCTGTCGGGCGGTGAACGGCAGCGCCTCAAGCTCGCCACCCACATGGCGGAGAAGGGCGGCACCTACGTCCTCGACGAGCCGACGAGCGGCCTGCACCTCGCCGACGTCGAACAGCTGCTCGGTTTGCTCGACCGGATCGTCGACTCCGGTAAGTCGGTCATCGTCATCGAGCACCACCAGGCGGTCATGGCACACGCCGACTGGATCGTCGATCTCGGCCCCGGCGCCGGCCACGACGGTGGCCGGATCGTCTTCGAGGGCACA
>DATDJD010000193.1:0-6018 GCA_036520695.1 Actinomycetota bacterium | reverse complement strand
CCACGCCAACCGCATCGCCGAGCAGCTCGAGGCCGACGGGGTCGTCTGGTGGGCCAAGGAACCGGGCTTCTTGAGCGGCCTGTGGGAACACGGCATCCGTTTGTTCGTGGATCGAACCAAGGTCGATCACGCGAAGGCGGTTGCCGACCGCATCACGTCGTCGGACAGCTCGCCTGGTCCTTCCACTCCATGACGTAGTGGAACGGCCCCGTTCCGCCGTACTCGGCGAGCCCATCGGTCTGCGTCGTTGTGGTGCCGTCGACGAACTGGGCGAAGGTGTTCCGTCGCTCCACCTGGTAGACCGCCATGCACTTGTCGAGCTTGGTCCCCCACTTCTTGATCGCGCCGAAGTTGTCGGTGGAGCACTTGGCGAACTTGGTCCACTCGGAGGCATTGCGCGGTGAGGCATCGCATGTCTTCAGGACCAGGTTCAACCCCAGCACCCGGCTGACGGGTTCTCCGGTAGCTCGCAGGCTCGGCGTCACACGGGCTCCGGCTGAAGCCTGCATGATGCCGGCAGTGATCAGAACCGAAACGAGGGCAGTGGCAACGAAGGGCATCGACTTGCGCATAGGTGGTTCCTTTCTAGTCACAGAACTCCGGATCGGGGGCCGGACAGGGGGATGAAGAAGGAGGCGCGAGCGAGGGAGGAACTGGGGGCGCCACCGGCGGTGGCTGGATGACCGGGGTCGGGCTGGGACTTGCCGGAGCAGCGGCGGGCAGTGTGACGGTTCGGGTCCGTGATGTCGCCTGGGTCCCGTTGGTACCGATCGCCTTGACGCCGTAGAGGTAGGAGCTACCCGGTGAAAGGCCGGCGTCGGTGAACGTTCGGCGCCCGGCGTGACGCGTGCCGATCACCTGGCCGTTGCGCCAGATCTCGTAGTGATCCACCCCAGATCCCTCGCGCGGGCGATCCCAGGTGATCGTCACCGACGTCGGCGTGCGTTCGAACGACAGCCCCACGGGAGTGCCGACGCGAGTAGGCGGCACCGCGACCACCAACACCACGCGAGCGCCCTCAGGCAGTGACGTGCCAGGCGCAGGATCTTGGCGGAGCACGGTTCCCCGCTCAGCATCTTGGGATGGCCGGGTCGTGACCTCCGGCTCCAGTCCCAGTGCCTCCAATCGGTCGATCGCCTGCGCCTTGGTCATCGAGATGACGCTCGGCGCCGGCACCATCGTGACGGCGGGTACCTCGGCTTGTGGCCGTGAGAGCGGCACCGCCGTGACACCGATCGTGCCGGAACCGGTCCTTGAAAGGACCAGCGCCACCGCGGCGACGGCAACCACCAACGCCAGCAACGAGAGCGACACCACCTGACGCACCCGGGGGCGCTCGGATCGGTCGGTTTTCGCGACCTCGGGACTTGAAGGACGTCGTCCGATCCCGGGCGAGACCGCGGCGCCGGTTGCGGTCTGCGCGGCGCCGTTCGAGGGCGCCTTCACGCCGAGGGCCTTCGCCCATGCCTCAACGACCCAGCGGGCATCCGCAGGCGAGAGGCCCTGCTCGACCACCAATCGCTGCCCCAGGTCGCTGAGCAGGCGGGGGGTGGCCCACCCACGAGTGACCACCAGGGCGGTCGTGATCCCGGCGTCGGCAGCGGTTGCGAGCAGGTCGACATCGGGCTCCGCCGCCCCGCCGACCTGGGCATGGAGCAGCGACCGTACCCGGGTGGGGTCGGACGTGAACGCAACTCCGTGGTCACGCACCAGCGACGTCAGTCGGTCGCCTACATCTTCGCGAGGAAGCCGGATCAGGGTAGCGCTCCTTCCGCACCAGCCGGACGGGGGGAAGGCTTCGTGCTCAAGCTGAGGCTACCGCCGTCCTCGCGAGCCGTCCATGGAAGGGCCCACCGTCAGTCATCGGGTTGCTCGCTCCGCTGGACCTCGTAGCGGACGCCGTGCCACACCTGATCGCCCTCACGATGTTCGATGCTCTCCACCAGGTGCATCCCGACACGCTCGGCGAGACGGATCGACGGGGTGTTCTCCGCGCTCGCGTACGCGCGGACCGTCTGAGCTCCCAATCGATCGAACGCGTAGCCGATCAGCGCCTCCACCGCCTCGGTCGCATAGCCCTGGCCCTGGTGATCCGGCGAGATCGTGTAGCCGATCTTGATCACGCCTGGCTCATGATCGGACGGACTGAGCCCGACATCGCCCACCAGTCGACCGCCGTCCAACTCTTCCACCGACAGCTGGACCCAACCGCCGGGCGCGCCCGGTTCCCTGGCGTGCATCAGCTCGATCTCGGCGCGCACACCCTCGACGTCGGTGCGATCCCAGCCCTGGTAGCGATGGACATCGGGGTCGGTTCGATAGGCCGAGATGATCGCGGCATCGTCCGGGAGCGAACGGCGCAGACGCAGTCTCGCCGTCTGGATCGGTTCGAAATGTGGATCGGGATCCATCGTCGTGAAGGGTACCCCCGCGAACCTTCGCGCTACTCCCCGCGAAGGCGCGCGGCGAGCGACTGGAGCAGGGTCCACGCGGCGGCCGGTTCGCTCATGACCAACTTCTGCAATGCCTCTCGAGGCACCACCACACAGGTGATGTCGGTCTCTGCAACGACCGATGCCGACCGGGCCCGACCATCGATCATGGCGATCTCGCCGAAGAACTCACCGGTTGCTCGGCGTGAGATCTCGTGTCCGTCGCGTTCGACCCGTGCGGTGCCTTCCACCACGATGAACATGCTCGTGCTGCGACCACCTTCCCGCACGATCATCGTGCCCGCCTCATAGGAGTCCTGAGATGACCCCTTCAACAGGTGGCGGAGTTGGCGCGCGGACAGCCGTGAGAACAGCGGGATGCTCGCGAGCATGTCGACGGTGGAGGCTTCCATCGCCGTCCACGGTGTGCGATGGAGGTGCCTGCCGTCAAGTGGCCTCGTCGTGGACGAGGTCAGTACGTGGTCATCACCGCGAGGACGGTGTCCTTCGCCGAGGGTTGCCCCTGCGAACTGATCGTGATCGGACACTTGTAGGTGACACCTTCGGCGGTCGTGGGCGCCACGATGTTCACGGTGAGCCAGCGCAACTGGGGACCTGCATCGGGATCGAACGAGAACTCGGCGGTGCCGTCTTTGAACCGCTTCGTGATGTTCTTGGCCCGCCAGTCCGGCCGCTTGTGCTTGCCCACCAACACGGCATTCACCACGAACTTGGGGGTGCCCCGACAACCCTGCACCGTGAAGGTGTCCGCCTCTCGCCCGTCGTTCTGCAGGGTGATCCAGAACCTGACCCCCTCGCCATCCTCCATGTCCACAGCGACGGTCTGCTTGCGTCCGGAGGTGTTGTAGACACCGTTGCCACGCCACTTGTGGGGCAAGGGATCGATCACGCACCCGGTGCTCAGGCCACAGAGCTTGATCCACTCATCGGGCCGGAAGGACTTCGCGAAGACTGCACGCACCGATCGATCACCGTCCATCGTGACCTGGCAGGTCGGGTTGGTCCCCGAACAGTCGCCCTTCCACTCCACGAAGGTGGAGGTGGCGCTCGGGGTCGCCATCAACGTCGCCGTCTCGCCGGTGTTGTAGTTCCCCTCGCAGTCCTGACCACAGTCGATCTCGCCGTCACCGCTCACCGAGCCGGTGCCGCTCCCCGCCGTGGACACGGTCAACAGCTCACTGCCACCGGCGTTGGCCGCGCCGGGGATCGTCACCATCGAGACCAGGACCGCCAACATCAACACGAGGGACGTGACTCGCTTCATCATGCGGACAGGCTTCATCATGCTGGAAGGGTTCATCATGCTGGAAGCCTACCGACCTTGCCGCGGGTGTTCTGGAGGTCGCGCGCCAGCATGGTCTCAACGGCCGCCGCGATGTCCTGGGGATCGAACGGCTTGGTCATGACCATGTCCGCGCCTCCGGACAGACACTTGTTGTGCTCGTCAGACATCGTCACCGCCGTCAGCACCAGGATCGGCACGTGCTTGGTGGCTCGGTCCTTGCGGAGCTCCCGTAGGACGTCGAGACCGCTGACCGTGGGCATCATCAGATCCAGCACGATCGCATCTGGTCGTTCTTCCCGGGCCAGCTCGATACCGGCCCGCCCACCGTCGGCCACCAGGGTCTCGTATCCCTTGGTGTCGAAGGCATAGCTGAGGATCGTCGCTACGATCGTTTCATCGTCGATCACGAGTACGCGAGACATCTCAGGGGTCTCCCACCAGCGTGTCCGTTCAGCATCGACACAGAGATGGTCTAGCTGAAGCCGGCTCCCGACCGGTCACCCACCCCGCCGAACATGACCGCCGCCACGGTGCCCGCCGCCTTCCGTACCAGGTGCCTGGACTGGGGCGCCGGCGTCAGCGCGTGGTGGAGCCGCTCGATCGGCAGCAGGTCGACGGCGTAGGCAGACAAGAGTTCCTGTTGGACCTCGGAGGAGGGGCGCGTGGTGAGGAACCCACCGGCGTGTCGGTCACACACCGCGGTGATGATCCCTTCCCACTCCCGCGCGCGCACCGGCTCGACAGCACCCATGCCGGCGGCGAGGCAACGGCCGCACACCAGGCGCAGGCGCGCGGGGTATGCGAACTGCGACCGCGCGCCACGGGCGTGCTCGACCACCGAGCCCCACATGGCGATGGCGCCCACGACGCAGGTCTCCGGGCTGATGACGTTGACCTGCGGCAGGGTGGACGGCGACGACGTGGCATAGATGCCGCACCTGCATGCGGCCTGCGGCACGCCCGCCGCACCGTGGTCGAGCCAGCAGGTGGCCTCGATCGCATCGGCGGCAGGCCAGGCGTGGTCCCTGGTCGCCGACACCAACGCCAGTCGCCCATCGGCGCGCTGTAGGCGCCAGACACGCCAGCCCACGACGGGCTCGATCGCGAGTGGCGCCCCGGCGGCGCGACGGTCCGGTGCCTGAACGGACATGGTGAACCCGATGCTACTCCTGGCCGCCGACGAGAGAGACCAGACGCCCGGCGCACATCCGGCGACCATGGTCCGAGACCTTCGGACTAGCGGAGTCGGTCGGATAGCCGATGCGAAGGCTCGGGGGTTTGGCCGACACTTGCTCCATGCCTGCCTCCCCACCATGTGAGTACGTCGACGTTGCCCTGCATTTCCAACAGATGATCCGCGACCGCCACCCTTCCTCTGGCGACGCCAGCGCCACCGTCTCCATCGGTGAGCCCTGCGGTGAACCGTCGATCGGCGCCATGCGCGTCGACGACGGCACCGTCGGCCACTTCTGCGATCTGCACCTGCGCCAGCCCAAGCTCGTTCGCGGCTAGCGCAGCCGCGCTGCGCTCGGTCGTAGGCGTCGTCGCCTCCGGGTATCGTCGGAGGCATGGCGCGACTCAGTGCGAAGGAACGGGCAGGGCTGCCCGATCGCGCGTTCGCCTACATCGACGCGCGCGGCAACCGACGGCTTCCGATCAACGATGAAGCGCACGTGCGAGCCGCGCTGGGCCGCTTCGAACGTGTGCGGTTCGAAGACGACGCCGCCCGAGAACGTGCACGCAAGCGGCTGCTCAACGCCGCCAAGAAGTACGGCATCGTGCCGGTGGGGTTCATCACCGGTCAGCTCCGCTCGGAGCGGACCGCACGGTCCCCGGACTTCTCGACGTTCCCGACCGGTTCGGTCACGTTCCTGCTCACCGACATCGAGGGCTCCACCGTGTTGTTGCGCACGCTCGAGGATCGCTACGCCTCGCTGCTGCGTGACGTGCGGACCGTCGTGCGCGACGCAGTTCGGCGGTGTGGTGGTCACAAGGTCGATGCCACCGGCGATGAGTTCCTCTCCGTCTTCGATCGTCCCGCGCCGGCCCTCGAAGCCGCCATCGACGTCCAGCGGGCGATGGCTTCCCAGGGATGGCCCGACGGGTTGGATGTGCGCGTGCGAGCAGGCGTCCACGGTGGTCGTCCCACCCTGACCGACGCGGGCTATGTGGGCCTGTCGGTCCACACCGTGTCCCGCGTCTGCACCGCGGCACACGGCGGTCAGATCATCGTCACGAAGACGACCAAGTCAGCGATCGAACGAACGCCGGCCGACATGA
>DATDJD010000192.1:0-13741 GCA_036520695.1 Actinomycetota bacterium | reverse complement strand
CCTTCGTAAGCAGCACAACGGATATGAGCCTGAGATTGATCGGTCTCGAACTCGACCGGCGCGTCGGAGAGCGACTTGACCGTGTCGCCCAGGAGCCGTGCCGGTACGAGCGCCGTCCCGGCCTCGGTCACCTGCACCTGGGTCGCCAGGCGTGCCGACACCTCGAGGTCGGTCGTGGTGAGGGTCAGCCGACCATCATCGGCGGCATCGATGAGCACCCCGGTCAGTGCCGGGATGCCGGGACGCGAGGAGACTCCCCGCTGCACGATCTGGAGTGCCTCGGACAACGCTTCTCGGTCGCAACGGAACTTCATGTGTGTCCACCCCCTGCAGTTACTGTTAGGAAAGGATTAGAACAACGGTAGTAGTAGGCACTGTGGAAAAGTGGACGAGCACCCTGTTCCTGCAGCGTAGCGCCGGTGCCTGACATGTGGACAACGGGTGGGGAAAACGTGTCGCTCTGACCGGATCGGCCGCGCTGCGCCGAGGAACCCCCCGTGGGCGCGGTAGTTATCCACACGATGTGACGGAGGTCTGGACCGAGTGAGTGTTCGCTCATGCGGCACCCCTGACACGACCACGCACGATCCGGGTGAGATCGGTGACCTGTCGGAACGTGGCGTCCCGTGCCCGCATCTCGTCCTCCACCTTCTTGATGCCGTGGAGCACGGTGGTGTGGTCGCGACCGCCGAAGATCTCTCCGATCTTGACCAGCGAGAGCCCCGTGCACTCCCGGGTGAGGTACATGGCGATGTGGCGTGCGTGCGTGAGGGGCCGCGAGCGGGATTTCGAGATCAGGTCCGCGGTCGACAGCGCGAAGTACTTCGCCGTCTCCTCCAGGATCAGAGGCGGCGGGATCTCGTTCTCGTTCTGAGGGATCAAGTCTTGGAGCGCACGTTCGGCGAGCGTGACGTCGATCTGCTGGCCGGTGAGCTCTGACCAAGCGACCACACGAACCAGGGCACCTTCGAGTTCACGGACCGATTGATCGAACTTGGACGCAGCGAATTCGATGACATCAGGAGGGACGGTGATGCGCTCCCGTTCGGCCTTGAGCTGCAGGATCGCGATGCGTGTCTCCAGGTCAGGAGGCTGGACGTCGACGCACAACCCCCACCGGAAACGGCTGACCAGTCGCTCTTCGAGACCTGACAGTTCGTGGGGCGGGTGGTCGGAAGCGATCACGATCTGCTTGCCCGCCCCGTGGAGGTGGTTGAACGTATGGAAGAACTCGGTCTGGGTCTCTTCGCGTTTCGCCAGGAATTGGATGTCGTCGACGAGCAGCACATCGACCTCGCGGTAGCGCTGGCGGAACGGATCGCCCTGGCGCTCCCGCACGGCCTTGATGAACTCGGTGACGAATTGCTCGGACGTGACGTACTTCACGCGAAGGTGCGGGGCCAGCCGGTACATGTGATGGCCGACCGCGATCAACAGGTGTGTCTTGCCTAAGCCCACGCCCCCGTAGATGAACAGTGGGTTGTACGCGGTCGACGGCGGAGCCTCGGCGACCGCCATGGCGGCTGCGTGCGCGAAACGGTTGCTGGGCCCCGGTACGAACGCCTCGAAGGTGTAGTTGGGGAAGGGGAGCCCTGGAGCTCCCAGGGGGCGGTTGGGAACGAGTGAGGACGAAGGGGCGTCGGGGGCGCCGATCGCGGCGAACGATGCCGGTGACGAGAGCGGTTGGGTTGCAGCTGTTTGTGTAGCAGCAGAGGGCACCGAACCAGCCGGACCCCGCAGCGTTTCGTCGACATCCATCTCGATCTTCAACGGCCTTCCGGCGGCATCGGCCGCCGCCTCCTCGATCAAACTCAGGTGGTGATGGTGCAGTCGCTCCTTGATCAACGGACTCGGCACCGTTAACCCGAGGGCCTCCTCGGTGAGGGATGTCGGCCGCACTTCGGCGAACCACATGACGACCGTGGCGTCGGGGAGTTGGGCCCGCGCCCGAGTCATCACGTGCGCCCAGGTTTGCTGGGCTTCATGTTCAGAGAACGCTACCGCCATGCGTATCCACAGAACCTTTCCACAACGGTGGATAACCCACACGGGAAGCTGTCGTGACGCCGCGCCGGTGAAGGTTCACGTCGCCGGGGGGAGGGCGGCCGCACACTAGCACAGCCGATTTCCCGCCTACCCGGCCGAAGGCGGGTCTTGACACTCTTTCCGTTGTCAAGGCCTCTGTGCTGGCCTTTGTCCCACATCCATGGTGACCCGTATACTCGGTTCCTGCCGGCCGCTCGCGCCGGCTTTCGTCGCGAAACGAGGATCGAACACCATGGCCAAGGGCAAGCGTACCTATCAGCCGAACAACCGCCGGCGAGCCCGGCGACACGGCTTCCGCCTGCGCATGCGCACGCGTGCAGGGCGCTCCATCATCTCGTCCCGCCGCCGCAAGGGGCGGGCCCGCCTGACCGCCAACCACTGAGTGCGCCGTGCGCGCACGTGACGTTCAGCGTGTCTACCGCATCGGTGAACCGTTGCGCGGGAAGCGGGTGGTAGTGTTGCTCGCGCCCGGCGATGGGGACTTCGCGGTCGTTGCCGCTCGGCGCGTTGGGGGCGCGGTGCAACGCAACCGCGCCCGACGCATCCTGCGGGAAGCATGGCGACAGGTTGCCCCGCAGATCGAGGACGCACCCGACGCGGTCCTGGTGGCTCGAGAGGCCATCCGGGGCGCCACGACACACGATCTGGTGGCAGAGATGGAACGACTCTTGGGTGCCGCGAGGCCCGCATGACGCCGGTTCGCCGCAGGCTCTGGGTCGTGGGAGCTCCCATCCGCGCGCTCCTGATCGGTGGGATCCATCTCTACCGCATCACCCTTTCGGGCTGGCTCGGTGGTGGATGCCGGTTCTATCCCACGTGTTCTCACTACGCTGAGGCCGCCGTCCGCAACCATGGGGCGCTCAAAGGGAGTGCGCTCGCGACGTGGCGAGTGTTGCGGTGCAACCCGTATGGGGCGGGTGGCGTGGATCACGTGCCCACAGACAGCCAGTCCGACGAGCGTATGACACCATCCTACCGCAACCCGGTCGATGGATCGAACAAGGTGCACACCTGATGTTGGCCGGCACCATCCCCATCATCTCTGATGTGTTCCAGTACCTGCTGGACGGACTCGGCTGGGTGCTGGCCCGCATCTACGACGTCATCCCCAACTACGGGGTGTCGATCATCGTGCTCACGATCTTGATCCGATTCCTGCTGTTCCCGCTGGGCATGAAGCAGATCAAGTCCATGCAACACATGCAGGCGATCCAGCCCAAGATCAAAGAGATCCAGAAGAAGTACAAGAACAACAAGGCGAAGGTCCAAGAGGAAACGATGCGCCTCTACAAGGAGGCGGGCGTGAACCCCCTGGGAGGCTGTCTCCCCGTCATCGCGCAGTTCCCGATCTTGATCTCGATGTATGCCGTGCTGAGGGCTCCTGGTCTCCTCGGCCTAGACCCCGCGGGCCAGCCGGTCGATGAGGGCCAGCAAGCCGCAACGTACGAGGTCACCAACAACCATCTTCCCGTCGACAGTCAGCTCTTCGCCGACACGATCCAACATGAGCGAACGAGTTTGCTGGTCGTGAACCTCCAGTGTTCTGCCTCCCAGGCCGGAGCCCCAACAGCACTCAAGGACAACCAGGGCACGCAAGTGAAGGCCGGTGAGCCGTTGGTTTCCAGCGACAACAAGCCGATCGTCGGGGTTGACGGACAGACCTTCACCTCGAAGGCTGCACTGAACTGCGGGGACAGCCCCACAGACAAGATCGGCTACATCGTGTTGCTGCTGATCATGGTGGGGACAGCCGTCTTCCAGACACGACAGATGCAGAAGGCCAGTCCGGCGGGCGCGGCCTCAGGGCAACAACAGGCCATCATGAAGGTCATGCCCGTGTTCTTCGGCTTCATCGGATTCACGTTCCCGGCGGGGCTCGTCGTGTATTGGACGACGTCCAACTTCTTCCAGATCGGTCAACAGACGCTTCTACTGCGTGCGGGCCATATCGGTCCCGACGCGCTCGACAAGCGGATGGCCGAGCAGCGAGAGAAGCAGGCGCAGAAGGGTTCAGAGCCTCAGAAGAAGGGGTTCATGTCCTCGATGCTCGACCGAGCCGAGCAAGAGCGCACACGGCGGGATGCAGCAGGTCCGTCGAAGTCGGGCGGGACATCGAGGGGTTCCAAAGGTTCGAAGGGTACGAGCGGTGGTGGATCCGGTTCCAAGGGTTCTGGGACTTCAGGGAAGGGCGGAAGCAAGCCTCGACCCAAGCCCGGTGGCTCGAAGGGATCGTCCGGAACTCCCCCCCGTCGACCCAAGAAGCCAGGATCTGGGGGTAGCGATGACACGCGAGGGTGAGGGCCGTCGGTCGGCTGAACTCAGTGAAGAAGACCTCGAGGCGCAGGCAGATGCGGCTGCGGACTTCCTCGATGAACTCCTCGGCCACATGGACATCGACGCCATCGCCGAACCCAACCTCCACGGGGGCCACATGTACGTGGACATCGTGGATGGCCCCGAGGAAGACCTCGCACTCCTGATCGGGCGGAACGGCCAGACCCTGGAGGCCATCCAGGAACTGACCCGGATGGCGGTCGCTGGCCGGCTCGACCAGCGGGTCCGGGTCATCGTCGACGTCGAGGACTACCGGAAGCGGCGAGAGGAGCGTCTTGAGGAACGGGCTCGGGAACTTGCCGAACGTGCCTTGGAGACCGGACGCGAGCAGGAACTCGAACCGATGAACTCCTACGAGCGCAAACTCGTGCACGACGCCGCCGCTGCTGTGGGTGGCGTCGAAACCAGCTCACGTGGCGAGGAGCCAGCTCGCTTCGTCGTGATCACACCCCTCTGAGTCCGGCCACGATCCGGCCTGACGCCCCGAGGCTTCGGACTTCGTTTCTCCAGGGAGTGTCCGATCAGGGGTACCATCCTGCCCTGACCTGCGGAAAGGCGTGTTTCACGTGAAACATGAGGGTTGGGAGGTCTTGGACGACCTCGGTGTGGAACTCGATGGGATCCAGATCGATCTGCTGGAGTCATACGAAGGGCTGCTCATCGACACCGCGATCCCAAGAGGCATGATCGCCCGGACGGATGCTCCGCGGCTCCGGGAACGACATCTCCTGGATTGCCTCCGCGCCGCCCCCTTGATCGGCCCGTCCCCGGATACCGCTTGTGACCTGGGTTCCGGAGCAGGTCTACCCGGTATTCCCCTCGCCATCGTTCGACCGGATATCCGGTTCACGCTGGTGGAAGTGAGGCGGAACCGTGCTCTGTTCCTGGAACGGGTGGTTTCGGAGCTCGGTCTCACCAATGTGTCGGTCCATGGACGACGGCTGGAGACGTATCGCGCTACCGCTGATCTGTGTTTCGCCCGTGCGTACGCGGATGCGAAGAGCGCCTGGGCTGCGGCCTCGAGGCTCTTGACCGGCGATGGCCGGCTCATCTATTGGGCCGGGGAAAGCTTCGTCATCGGGACAGATGCTCCCCCGGATGCCCTCACGGAGCTTTTCCCGACCTCGGCGCTTGCAAGGTCGGGGCCGCTCGCTATCATGAGCCCGCAGTGACCAAGGCCTCCGGCGCCAGCGCCACCCCGAGTTCTTCTCCGTCGCGCTCCTCAGCCAAGAGCGGTCCGTCCACCGCAGCCACGGGTCGGGCCGCTGCGACCGCAGCGAAGCCCAAGGATCTCCCGGTCGTCCCTGAAACCCCAGGCGTCGCCCGGATCATGGCCATCGCCAACCAGAAGGGCGGGGTGGGGAAGAGCACCACGGCTGTGAGCCTCGGGGCGGCGCTCGCAGAGCTGGGGTTCCGGGTTCTCGTCATCGATCTCGACCCTCAGGGGAACGCGTCGACGGGCATGGGCATCAAACACGACGCCCGCGACGTCACCGTGTACGACGTGATCGTCTCGGAAGCGCCTGTTGCCGATGCGATCGTCCAGACCCCGGTCGAGCGGCTTCATGCCATCCCTTCCACGATCGACCTGGCGGGCGCCGAGATCGAGCTGGTGAGCCAGTTCTCGCGTGAAACGCGGCTGAAGAAGGCGCTGGCGAGCGTTCGGGAGGGTGTCTATGACTTCATGCTGCTGGATTGTCCACCCTCCCTTGGGTTGTTGACGATCAATGCATTGACGGCAGCCGAGGAGCTGATCGTGCCGATCCAGTGCGAGTACTACGCGCTGGAAGGTGTCGGGCAGCTCCTGCGTAACGTGTCGTTGGTCCAACAGAACATCAACCCGGGACTCCGGCTTTCCGGCATCGTCATGACGATGTTCGACCCGAGGACCAAACTGTCGGAGCAGGTCGTCGAAGAGGTACAGCGCTACTTCGGTGAGCTCGTGTACGACATCATCATCCCCCGGACCGTCCGCCTCTCCGAAGCACCAGGCTACGGCCAGCCGATCACCGTGTACGACCCGAAGTCCAAAGGGGCGCAGTGCTACCGAGAACTTGGCCGCGAGGTTGCCCTTCGGCCTCCGCCGGTCGAACCGATGCCTTCTTACGACGACCTCCCCGAGGTGGTCATGCCGGCGATGGATCCCATCCCATCAGCTGCCGGCAGTCCGCCGATCGAGGAGTCGGAGCTCGAAGAGATCCCTACCGTCCATGCGGTCGTCGATGAGGGCGCCACCGGCACCGAGCCGGCTGAAACCTCCGCAGCACTCGATGAAGCCCAGGTCGAAGCCGTTGACGACGAAGTCACGGAGGCCGTCGCTCGTGCGCTCGATGCCGCCGAGGCACCGGTGGAGCATGCCCCGGAACGGGAGCGAGAGCGACCGACGATCGTCGAGGCAGCCACTCCGCCCGCATCCGACACACCGAAAGCGGCGGCGACGGCCGCACCCTTATCAGCTCCCCCCGTCGTGGTTCCCCAACCACCTTCGGTAT
Source organism: Actinomycetota bacterium (assembly GCA_036520695.1). Lineage (GTDB taxonomy): Bacteria > Actinomycetota > UBA4738 > UBA4738 > HRBIN12 > JAOUEA01. The sequence goes on along the minus strand of DATDJD010000192.1, from coordinate 6,869 downwards.
CGACCGACGTGGACGATGAAGATGATGTGTGGGAGGACGACGATGCGCCCGGGGCCTCTGCAGCCCGGGTCGCACCGCCGACCACCCCTGCCCCACCCGGGCACCTTCCCGAACGACGGGTGGTGGTCATCGACGAGGATGCCGGCGATCCGGTGTCCGTCGAGCCGAGCCGTCCCCAGGTCCCTTCAGCGCCCGATCCCGCCGCCGGCCATCACACGGCCGTCGCAGACATCGGGGCAACGCTGGAGGATGAGGACGATTCCCGGAAACGCCGATGGCGACTGTTCCGTAAGGGAGGCGAATGATGTCGAAGCGAGGTGGGCTTGGAAGGGGATTGTCGGCGCTCATCCCTGGGGCTCCGGAGACCGGTGAGGGCTTCCACGGTCTCTTGGAAGTACCGGTGAACGCCGTCGTCCCCAACCCGAAACAACCACGCACGCGTTGGGACGAGGACGAGATCAAGTCGCTCGCCGCATCGATCCGAGAGGTGGGGATCCTTCAGCCCATCGTGGTGCGGAAATCCGGTGAACGGTATGAATTGGTCGCCGGCGAACGACGCCTGCGCGCAGCCAAGGTCGCTGGCCTCGCCACGGTCCCAGTGGTGCTTCGCGATACGGGGGACTCCGATCTCCTGCGCGAAGCATTGATCGAGAACATCCATCGTGAAGACCTTGGCCCGATCGAGCTCGCCGAGGCGTTCCGTCAGCTGCTCGAGGAGTTAGGCCTGAAGCAAGAGGACCTGGCGGGCCGTGTCGGTGTGTCACGGTCACACATCGCCAACACGATCCGTCTGTTGCAACTTCCTCTCGATACGCAGCAACTGCTCACGGATGGCAAGATCCAGGCCGGTCACGCACGTGCGTTGCTCTCGCTCGGAGACGCAGAGGCGGTCGACGCGTTGGCATTGCGCGTGGCCGCCGAGGACCTCTCCGTGCGGGAAACCGAAGAGCTCGTCCGTCGGTACGTCGATCCTCCCCAGCACAAGGAGAAAGAGCAACCTGTCACCAGTGGTCAAGGAACGGGGACCGGCATGAACGAGGTCGAGGAGATCCTCTCGGAGCAACTGGCCACGCGGGTCCAGATCCAGATGAACAAGAAGCGAGGCCGGGTGATCATCGAATTCGGATCGCCCGACGATCTGGAGCGGATCGTGTCTGAGATCGTGGGATCGGGTCCGGGGCTCTCGCCCGACTGACCGGCTCGTGACCGGCCCCCGGCTCAGTCGCGTCGGCTGGTCTCGGACCGTACGATACGGTCACACATGTTCGCCAGCGACATCCCCACGGCATGACCGGCCATCGGAAGCAAGCTGGTTTCCGTCATGCCCGGTGAAACGTTGACCTCCAGCACCCACGGCAGCCCGTCCGCGTCGACGATCATGTCGACGCGGGTCACATCCCGAAGGCCGAGGGCATCGGCGGCGTCTCGTGCGACCGCGATGCAGGCAGCGGTGATCTCGTCCGCGAGGCGGGCGGGGGCGTAGTAGTCAGTGGCACCCGCGGTGTAGCGGGCGGCGTAGTCGAACACTCCACCTTTCGGAACGATCTCCACGCAGGGCAGCGGATCCATCGGCGAACCGATCAGCCCAACGGCGATCTCGGTGCCCACGATCTTGCGTTCGATCACGACCGCTCCGCTGAACGATAGCGCCGCCATCACCGCAGCGGCGAGATCGGCCTCGCGCTCGACGAACCCGACCCCGAGCGCAGAACCGCTCCTCGAGGGTTTGACGACGCACGGCAGGCCGACGCGCTCTGCCGCAGTGCCGAGCGCCGCCCCAGCCCCCAGATCTCGGAGGGCCCAGCCTTCGATCGTGACCCACTCGGGGGTGCGCACGGCCGCACGGGACAAGGCGTCCTTGGCCAAGACCTTGTCGAAGGCGACTTCGCAATCGAAGGCGGCGGTACCCGTGTATGGCACACCCAGAAGATCCAGGAGGCGCTGGACGGTGCCGTCTTCACCTTCCTTGCCGTGGAGTGCGAGGTAGCACAGATCTGGCCCCGTCTCCGTCAGGGTTTCGACGAGTGCGCACTCCCCTGGGTCGACCACCCAGGCATCGTGACCGAGCTCATCGAGGGCGACCTTGACACGATGGCCACTGCGGAGCGAGACGTCTCGTTCCGGCGTCCGCCCACCGGAGAGGACCGCGATCTTCATGGGTGCAGGCTCCGATAGAGCTGTTCTTCGTCTTCCAGCAGGGACCCGAGCCGCTGGATGCCCTCGCGGATCCGTTCTTCGGTGGGATAGCAGAAGGCCAGGCGCATCTGATCCTTCCCTCGACCATCGGGGTAGAAGGCGGTGCCCGGTACGTACGCGACGCGGCGTTCCACCGCCGCCGCGAGCATCGCTTGCGTGTCGAACCATCCGGGCAGGGTCACCCACACGTAGAAGCCACCGGCAGGAACGGTCCACATGGCCCCGTCCGGGAAGTGCTCGTTGATGGCCTCGAGCATCGTGTCACGGCGCGTCCGATAGGTGTCGACCAGGGTTGCGAGGTTGCGTCGCCACCGGTCTCCCGCGAAGTAGCGCTCCGTGAGCATCATCGTGAACGAGGATCCACAGAGATCGGCGGCTTCCTTCGCCAGGACCAGCCGCTGCACCACGGATTGCTCGGCCAAGGCCCAGCCCACCCGGACGCCGGGGGAGAAGACCTTCGAGACGGTACCCAGATAGATCACGTTCTCGGGGTCGAGGGTTCGAAGGCATGGGAGCGGGTCACCCTCGAACCGAAGCATGCCGTATGGATTGTCCTCGATGATGGGGATCGAGGCATCACGACAGAGCGATACGAGTTGTTCTCGGCGGGCGTATGATAACGTCACACCAGCTGGGTTGCCGAAGTTCGGGCACGTGTAGACGAACTTGGGGCGCTCACCTCGCAGCAGAGCCTCTTCGAGCTGATCGACCATCATGCCGTCGTCATCCAGGTCGATCTGCAGGTATCGCGGCTCGTACGCGCTGAATGCGGTGAGGGCGCCGACGTACGCGGGAGCCTCAACCGCGATCAGATCCCCCGGGTTCACGAAGATCTTGCCGACCAGGTCCAGCGCCTGTTGCGCACCCGTCGTCACGACCACGTCCTCGGCGTCTGCCGCGACTCCTTCTGCGAGCATCAGGTCCAGCAGCCGATCCCGAAGACCCGCGTACCCTTGCCCGCCTCCGTACTGCAGCGACGCCATGCCGTGCGTGCCCAACACTTGGCGGACCGCATCGAGGACGTCCTCCTGGGGGATCGCATCGACGTACGGCATACCGCCGGCGAGAGACACGACCTCGGGACGTGAGGCCACCGCGAACAACGCTCGCACCTCGGAAGCCGACATGCCGGATGTCCGCTGTGCGTACAGGTCGACGAAGCGATCGATGGAGAACTCAGCCATGGGAAGAACCTCAGCCTAGCATCGGCCCAGGTCGCACCCTCGGAACCGACCCTCCGAAACCGTCCACACCGGGCTCAGTAGCCGGCCGTGACGCCCCATTCGACGGGGAGACAGACCCCCGTGATCGGCGCCGCCTCATCCGAGGCCAGGAACGCGACGACCGACGCGATCTCTTCGGGCTGGATGAAACGGGCCCGATCGCCCTGGGGAAGTGTCGAGCGCAGAGCCGCCAGGTAGCCGGCTTCATCGCCGCCACCGAAGTCGCGCGCCTGGCCCGCCAACATCGGGGTTTCCACGTCGGCGGGACACACGCTGTTGACGCGGACACCGTGTGGGGCCAGTTCCAGAGCCAGTGATCGCACGATACCGTTCACGCCGAACTTGGACGCGTTGTAGATAGCGGCCCCCGGTCCCCCGACCAACCCGTAGTCGCTCGAGATGGCGACGATGCAGCCCTCGCGCTCGATCAAGGCCGGGATGGCGAACCGACACGCGAAGAACGTGCCCTTCAGGTTGACGTCGATCGTGCGGTCCCACTGTGCCTCGGTCATCTCGGTGCTTGGACCCTCGACCCAAACCCCTGCAGTGCACACCATGACGTCGAGCCCACCGTGCAGCGCGACCGTCGAGGACACCATCTGCTCGCAGTCGCTCACGTCGGTGACGTCCGCCACCACGGTCCCGGCGCCGGGCATCGCTTCCGCCGCTTCCGCCAGGGTTTCCTCGGTGCGATCGGCCAGCACCACGATCGCTCCATCGGCGAGGAACCGGGCCGCGATCGCCCGTCCCATGCCGCCGGCACCACCGGTGATCAGCACGACCTTGCGTCGCGGATCCACCGGTCGGTCGGGGGGCAAAGGGTTCACGCCGCCGGTCCCTCGAACATCAGGCAGTACCACATCGGCGCGTAGCATAGCCCTCGCCATGGACCGATCTGCGCCTACGCCGCCCACCGAACGTGAACGGGCGATCCATGCCGTCGTGCTGGGGTTCCTGCTCGGTCTCGCGATGGCGGTCCTGGCGCGCTCGGCGACTCACCGGTCGAAGGTCTGATAGGCCTTACTCGCTGAAGAATCGGTGTACGCCCTGCGAGATCGCCCGCCCGATCCGATCTCGGTGAGCAGGATCGCCGAGCTGGGCGGCTTCGACCTCATTCGTGATGAATGCAGGCTCGACCTGGACGGCCGGCATGCGGGTCTCCCGCAGCATCGCGCCCGTGAGACGCTGGAGGCGACCCCGAACGCCGAGTTCGCGTTCCAATTCATCCAGGATGAGCTGGGCGAGCAACATGCCAGCGGGGGAGTGGGTCCTGGCGCTGCCGAAGTAGGAACACGTGGGCCCGGACGCTTCGGGGAGTCCAGATGCCAAGTGCACCGAGATACACATAGCTGCACCGATCGAGTTCGCCTCTCGCGCTCGCTCGGACGCCATCTGAGGGGCGCCCGGTTCGGCACCCAACGAGGCGGGCTTGCATCCCAGGGCTATGAGGTGATCCATCACCGACCCTGCGATCGCACGGGTGGCGAGATCGTCGGGCTCGTCGGCCTCCGCCGCTCCTGCGTCGATCGCGATGACCTGTCCCTGCGCAGAGGTCCGCATGTGGCGCAGCTCCTCCGCCTCCCGGACCATGGCGCGACTGGGGCCGGTCTCATGCGGACGCATGCGCTCCAGGGTGGAGATCGTGTGTAGCCCCACGATCCCATCGGGTTCCTCGCCGACGTTGCGCTGGAAATCTCGGATCGCCCGGTCGGTCTTCTTGCCGAACAGCCCGTCTTCGCGCCCTGCATCGAACCCCAGGACGTTCAGCTTGCGCTGCAACGTGCTGACGTCATCGCCACGGTAGAGCGGGAAGTGGAGATAGAGCGTGCGATCACCGAGGCGATACCCCGCTTCGACCAATTGGCCCCACGTGTCGGGCCCGACCAACCCATCCACCCGGAGCGATCGTTCGCCCTGGAAGTTCCGCACGCCAGCATCGGTGGAAGGCCCGAATTCACCGCCGCGCTCCTCGTCATCGATCGTGACGCCCAGCGCGGACAAGCGGTCTTGGATGTCGCCGACCTCGGGCCCGGCGTCTCCGAGTCGGAAGATGCGCACGGGTCCAGTGTGCGCCGCCCCGGTGAGGGCGGCAACCGCCGTGGTCGCAGGTGAGAAAGAGGTCAGCCGAACAGGTCAGCCGAACAGGTCAGCCGAACCAGGTCAGCCGAACCAGGTCAGCTGAGGTGCGGTTCCAGATCGCGCAGGATCGCGTCCTTGGGCTTGGCGCCGACGACGCGTGCCACTTCCAGGCCGCCCTTGAACAGGATCAACGACGGGATACTCATGACGCCGTAGGTGCGAGTGGCTTGGGGGTTGTCGTCGATGTTCAGCTTGACGACCTTGAGGCCTTCGCCCTTCTCCTGACCGATCTCTTCGACCGCGGGCGAGACCATGTGGCACGGCACGCACCACTCGGCCCAGAAGTCCACCAGCACGGGGGTATCGGAGTCCAGCACGGAGGTCTGGAACTCCTGATCGCTCACGTCTCCTAGGTTGGTCATGTCGTCGTGCTCCTTGCTCGCTCGCATCATGAGTGTCGGGTGGGTGTGTTGTCCTTGGGTGTCAAACGCTCGGTGTCGCCGGGTGATTCCCACTTCATGCACCTGCGTGCCGCTGCTCCTCCAGGAACCGCTCGGCATCGATCGCCGCTTTGCATCCTTGGCCGGCCGCCGTCACGGCCTGCTTGTAGATCGTGTCGGTGACGTCGCCCGCCGCGAAGACACCTTCGAGGTTGGTATCGGTTCGTGGTTCGTTCACCAGGATGTAGCCGCCCTCGTCGAGCTCGATCGAATCGCCGAACAGGGCCGTGTTGGGGGTGTGTCCGATCGCCATGAACACCCCGTCGGTGCTGAGTTCGCGTTCCTCCCCAGTGGTCGTGTCCCGCACGCGGATGCCGGTGACCGCGTCCTCGCCCAGGATCTCGACGGGTGCGGCGTTCCAGATGACTTCGATCTTGGGGTTGGCCAACGCGCGGTCCTGCATGATCTTGGAGGCTCGGAACTCATCCCGACGGTGGACGATCGTCACCTTGGAGGCGAACTTCGTGAGGAAGGTGGCCTCCTCCATCGCTGAGTCGCCGCCGCCGACCACGACGAGCTCGCGCTCCTTGAAGAAGAACCCGTCGCAGGTGGCGCACGCGCTGACCCCTCGACCGCGCAGTTGCTCTTCGCCGGGGATGCCGAGCCACTTGGCGCTGGCACCCGTCGCGATGATGAGGGTCTGCGCCTTCCACGACTGGTCCCCCGCGTGCACGGTGTAGGGGCGTGCGGACAGGTCGACCGACGTGGCGTGCACGGGCAGGATCTCCGCGCCGAACCGTGCGGCTTGCTTCTCGAAGGACTCCATCAGTTCAGGGCCCATGATGCCGTCGATGAAACCGGGGTAGTTCTCGACATCGGTGGTGAGCATCAGCTGACCACCGGCTTCCAGACCCTTCAGGACCAGCGGCTC
>DATDJD010000191.1:0-36975 GCA_036520695.1 Actinomycetota bacterium | reverse complement strand
TCCGCGATCGCGCAGACCGAAGCGGTCAGCGGGCAGCGAGGTCATCTTGCGGACGGCGACCTCGAGGCTCAGCAGCCCGTCGCGTACATAGGGCCCGAGGACCCTCGGGAACGTGCCGTAGTTGCGGGGGTGCACCGGCAGGTTGCCCCACGGACCCTGCGGCGACATCGCGATCGCGTCGGAGGCCACCATGACCTCGGGGTCAGCCAGGATCGTGCGCACGTCAGCTTCGTCCATCGCGTGCCCGATGCAGCTGGTCTCTGGGTCCTCCTCCAACAGATCGAAGCATGCCTCGACCGGCTCGACCGACCGGGCTTCGGCGATCGCCTGGACGCTGAGCCCGTTCCAGCGTCCCCGACCGCAGGCTTCGATCACGATCCGGTCCCACCCGACCCCATCGACCGACGATTGGAACGTCTCGTCGCCACGTTCGACGGCCCTCACGAGCTCGTCGTGGGTATCGGGGTCGGCACGGAGCGCGCCGACGTCGGCAACGGGGGCCCACTCCGGCAGGAGGGACCACAACACGGACGACCACGCGGTGTAGGGGTATTGGTCGGTCGTCACATCTGCGTCGCCGCGGAAGCGTTCCAGCAGTTCTTGGGCCCTGCCCCACACGATCGATGATTCGCATTTCAGGTGGCTCACATGGGCGGGGAGACCCGCGCGGCGCCCGATCTCGATGGCTTCGTCCACGGCTCGGAACAGGTGCGCTCCTTCTCCACGGATGTGCGAGGCGTAGAGACCGCCTTCCCCGGCGGCCGCCTTCGCGAGTGCCACGACTTCATCGGTCTGGGAGTACAGGCCCGGCACGTAGATCAAGCCTGTGGACAGCCCCACGGCGCCGTGCTGGATCGCGTCGGCGACCGACCGACACATGCGGGTCAGTTCGTCATCGGTGGGCGGACGTCGTTCCAGCCCCATCGCGTCCATGCGTACCGCGCTGTGACCGACGAGGGCGGCGATGTTCACCGCCGGGGCCATTCGTTCGATGCGATCGAGATAGTCGACGAACGATTCGAATCGCAGGTCCATCGCCTCGGGTTGACCGCCCGCCATCACGGCGCAATCGGCGGCGCCGGCAACGGGCCAGGGTGACGAGCCGCAATTGCCGACGACGACCGTCGTGACGCCTTGACGGATCGTCGAGACCATCTCGGGGTCCACCATGGGACACAGGTCGGAGTGGTTGTGCACGTCGACGAACCCGGGTGCCACCACCAGACCCCGGGCGGGAACCCGAACTCCGGCATCGACACCGGTGGGGGTCTCGCCGCGGGCGATCCATGCGATGCGCTCGTCTCGGATCCCGATGGAACCCACGAAGCCGGGTTCGCCGCTCCCGTCGACGACGATGGCGTCTTCGATGATGAGATCGTTCACGAGCGCGATGGTAGACGGTGGACGTTCAGCCGCCGGGCAGGAACACGTGGAACGATGCCCCGCCGCCCGGCCGTTCCTCCAACCATGCCCGTCCTCCGTGCAGCTCGGAGAACCTTCGGACCAAGGACAAGCCGACGCCAACGCCGGGGGAGTGTTCGGAGGAGGATCCCGGTGCCTGTCGGAAGGGCTCGAACACCGCCTCTCGCAGATCGGGTGGCACACCCGGTCCCTCGTCTTCGACCACGAGCATCATGCCGCCGTCCTTGGCCGATGCGGCGATCCAGATCCGGGTGCCTTCCGGCGTGTGGCGGACCGCGTTCGAGAGCAGGTTCTCCACGATGCGCTCGACCTTGGCTGCGTCGATCGACACGGTGACGTCGTCCACGTCGACCTCGATCGTGTGGCCGGCTGGATCCTCGAGCTCGTCGACCGTCCGACCGATCAGCGCCCCGATCTGGGTCGGCCGCCGCTGCGGCGAGACGATACCGCGTTGCAGCCGATCCAGATCGAGCAGGTCGGTCAGCAGCCGTTCCAATTTCCGAGCGTTGGTGGCGACCCGGCGGACCAGATCGAGTGACTCCTCACGGGGCAATTCGAATCTGGTCTGTTCCAGCGTCAGCGCGGAGCCCAGGATCGAGGTGAGTGGTGTGCGAAGGTCGTGCGAGACCGCCTCCAGGAACGTGTTCTTCATCTCGTCGAGCGCTCGAAGCCGCTCCGACGCCTCTCGTTCCCGACGGAACGCTTCCGAGTACTTCCGCTCGCTCTTGCGGAGCGCCTGTTCCGCTCGCTTGCGTTCGGTCACGTCCACCATGAGCCCTCGGAGCTGGGGGCCTCGCTGGGCGCCGCGAACGACGTGCACCACGTCGCGGATCCACACCGTCGTCCCGCCGTGGGTAACGCGGTACTCGATCGAGCGGTCCGTGCCGGCCTCGGCGATCTCGTTCACTGCGTCCACGGCAGCCTGGCGGTCGGCGGCGGCGATGTGGTCGCCCCAACGGCGGCCATCCGTCGCCCACGTCGACGCCGACGGTCCCAACAGATCCTCCACACGCCCGCCCAGGAACGTGAACGTGGAGGCGGTGTCGGCCTCCCAGAACACGGCCTGAAGACTCTCCACCAGTTCATGGAACCGCTCCAGTTCGGACAAGCGACGCGCGTTCCCCAGGGCGAGCGAGGTGATGTCTGCGATCCCACGTCCTAGGCGCATGTCTCTGTCGACGAAGCCTTGCTCAGGGATCGGGGCGGCGATCACGATCGCGCCGAAGCCGTCAGGTTCCCATCGCATCGGGGCGACCAGGACGGGAACCGCGACGTCGACCATCCATAGGTCTGGAGGGATCTGGTCGATCAGATCGAGCCCCATCGCGAACGGCTCGGTGTCGCTCTGTAGCATGGCCTCGGCGAGTTCCCTGGGCACCTCACCGATCTCCGCCCGGGGGCGCCTCATGGACTCGTCGACCGCAACCGTTCGTGCCAGGCGGAAGTTGCCGGTCTCGGCGTCACGGATGTACGCGCCGACAGCAGAGCACGCAACCAGGGACGGGATCGTTTCGATCGCTTCCTGGAGGATGTCACCGACGTCATGCTTGCGGGTCAGCATCTGCGAGAGCGCTAGCAATGCCGCCGACGTGCGCGCGGCCTCGCGCTCTTGCCCAAGCACCGTGGCGTTCTGGAATGCGACGGCGGCGTGGGGTGCCAAGACCTCGAGCAGCCGCTGGTCCTCCAGGTCGAACTTCCCGTACCCCAAGCTCGAGAGCACGATCACGCCGATCGTGCGTTCGCCGATCACCATGGGCACGAGCAACATCGATTCCACGATGTCGTCCGTGCCTTCGATCTGGACCGCGAAGTCGACTTCCTGTGCGTTCGGTGTGAGCAGCGAGATCCCGTGTTCGGCAACCCACCCGGTCATGCCTTCCCCGAGCTCTGTGACGAGTTCCTCCAGGGTCTCCTCTTCGTATTCGTTGAAGAGTTCGCCCCGGAACGCGATGGGGAACAACGTGGTGCCGTTGGGCTGCAGCAGGTAGACCCGACAGTTGTGGTACTCGATGATCGTGCGCAGTTCGTCGGTGATGGCGGCGCCGATCTGTTCCACGCTCTCCATCGTGTTGAGGGTGGCGGCGAGACTGTGGAGCATGTTCAGTTGGGCGACCGAGCGGAATCCCTCGGTGCCCCCGGTGCCTGTGGGTTCGGCCACCACGTCGCCCTCTTCTCGGTGCTCCGTGCCCGCTCGGGCGCCATCGTCTCACCCCGCGAGGGGTGCACCTTTGAAGTGTCGGTCGTTGTCCCCCTTGCCTGAACGACTCAGGCCATCGACCTCAACGAACCCTTGAGGGTGCTTGCAAGGGCTTCGGGTGTGGATACCCTTTCCTTCGTGAGCAGCGACGACACGCAGAGAGGCCTCGCCGAGCGCGAGCGGCAGATCCTGGACTTCGAGCGCGAGAGCTGGAAGTTGACGATCGCGAAGGAGCGCGCGATCCGGGAATGCTTCGGGTTCTCAGCTGCCCGATACCACCAATTGCTCAACCGACTCCTCCAAACCCCGGAGGCGCTCGCCTATGACCCGATGCTGGTGAGGCGACTCCGCCGGGTGCGAGAGGCCAGACGGCGGCGCCGTGTGGCGACTCAGCTCGGTGTCCGCCAGTAGGACTGGCCCGGCCGCTGAAGTAGTATCGATCCCGTGAATCTGTCTCCCGCCCGTCTGGCTGTCATCGTCGCTCTGGTCGTCGGAGGCGTGGCCGTCCTGCTGAACGGCTTCGATGGTTCCACCGAAGCCGCCGCGGGAAGCGGATCGCCCACGCCGAGCACGAGCGTCAGCCCGCTACCCACCTCGCCATCCAGTCCCACCGATGATCCAACCACGACCCCCGCGCCCGAGACCGACGGCGTGACGTTCATGGTGTTCAACGGGACGTCGACGACCGGCTTGGGAGCCACGGTTCAGCAGGATCTCGAAGCCCAGGGATACATCTCCACGGAGCCGGCAGGCAACGCGCTGACCGCTCCCGTCGCCAAGACCATCGTCTACTACCGTGGTGGCGACGATGCCGTCCAGAACGAGGCCAACGCGACCTACATGGCGGAGGAGTTCTTAGAGGGGGCGGCAGTCAAGCTCCTGGGTGTCGACTACGAGAACGAGGTTCCCGACGACACTCAGCTCGTGGTCATCGTCGGCAGCGACTTCGAAAGCGCCTAGTCCTCCAGGGATTCCAGCGCCGCTTCCCTGCGCGTCGTTCGCTCATCGTCACCGAGCTCCAATACATCCCGCACGGCGTCGGATAACACCTCAGGGGAGAACGGTTTGGTGAGGAACGCGTCGGCGCCCAGCTGCAAGCAACGACGATGATCCTCCAGCTGCACCTTCGCGGTGAGGACCAAGACCGGCAGGTCTCGCGTGCGTTCGTCATCACGAAGGACCCGGAGCACCTGATAGCCGTCGAGGTTGGGCATCATCAGGTCCAACACGATCGCGTCGGGGCGCTCGGCCACGGCATCAGCGATGCCATGCTCTCCGTCCTGCGCTTCCAACACCTCGTGTCCGGCGGACCGAAGGTTGACCCGGCACAGCAGCAGCACGTCCGGTTCGTCATCGATGACCAGCACGCGTCCCATGTCGGCCGTGTCCTCCTTCCGGGGGAAGGTTGGATCCCCTACGTTGGCTATCGGATACCGCTCGATCCCCGTTGATACCCGGAACCGGGGAAGTGCTCTCTTCGGTCGGTCCGTTGACGGGGCGTAGTGACGCTCCTACGCTGGGCTGACAGGAGGCACCGGATGCTGAAGGTCTCGCAGAAGCTCGAATATGCGATGCGCGCCATGATCGAGCTAGCGCAACGTCGAGACGAAGGCACTCTGGTGCCGGCCCGGGAGATCGCCGAACGCCAGCAGATCCCGCTCCGATTCTTGGAACAACAGCTCGGTGCCCTGTCCAAGGCCGGGCTGGTGGAGAGCTTCCGGGGGGCCGGAGGAGGCTGTCGACTCGCCAGGGGTCCGGAAGAGATCACCATGGCGCAGATCGCCGATGCGATCGAGGGGCAGATCTTCCCGATGTTCTGCCTGGAGCCCAGTGACCACACATGTTTCGCCGATTCGAACTGTGGGCTGCAAGGGTTCTGGGCCGATGTGGCTGGCGCGGTGCAAGGGGTGTTCCAGGAAACGACGGTGGCGGACCTCGCGGCCCGCCACCGGGGTGTCGCCTCGGGCACGACCGTGATCTCGCCCGAGCAACTGCTGTCTCGACTGAACTGAGGCCGTTCGAACGGCGACAGCTCGGTCACTCGCGACCCTAGGCCGACCAGCCCCGAGCCTTCGCGGCATCCATGCCCATGATCTTCGTGAGCTTGGTGCCACAGACCGAACACGTACCCTGTGCGGCGGGACGCCCGTTCTTCAGCGTCACGATCTGGCCTTCGAACTGCCGCTTCTCGCGGCACTTCATGCAGTAGCCCTCGTCAGCCATGGGCCTGCCTCCTTTCGGCTCGAAGCCGCCTGTGAAGGCGGCCTCAGGCACGATGGTGGTCCCCACGAGCCCATCTTGCAAGCACATCGCCCCAGGTCGCACGCACGGATCCGGGGTTCGATCGGCCGGGTCGCACGGTCGCGGCATCCTGCGTACGATGCACTCCCGCCCCACGGGGCAGCACGCACAGGAGGATCGATGAGCGAGATCGAACGGAACATCGAGGCCCTGCTCTCCGAGAAGCGGGTCTTCCCGCCCCCTCCGGGGTTCGCCGATCGAGCGCTCGTGTCCGATGCCGAGATCTACGAGCGCGCCAACGCCGATCATGAGGCGTTCTGGGCCGAGCAAGCCGAACGACTCACCTGGTTCTCGCACTGGGACTCGGTCATGGAGTGGGATGCCCCCTGGGTGAAGTGGTTCTCGGGTGGCACGCTCAACGCCTCGTATAACTGCCTGGACCGCCACGTGGAAGCGGGTGGGGGAGACAAGGTCGCGTTCCATTGGGAAGGCGAGCCCGGCGATACCCGGACGATCACCTATCGCGATCTGTACGAAGAGGTCTGCAGGCTGGCGAACGGCCTGAAGTCATTGGGTGTAGGCAAAGGTGACCGGGTCAACATCTACCTTGGCATGGTGCCCGAGCTCCCGGTCGCCATGTTGGCGTGCGCGCGCATCGGGGCGCCGCACAGCGTGGTCTTCGGTGGATTCAGCGCAGAGTCGTTGCGCGATCGCATCAACGACGCCGAGGCGAAGGTGCTGATCACGGCGGATGGTGCCTGGCGGCGGGGAGCGGTCGTGCCGTTGAAGGACAGCGCGGACGAGGCGGTGGCGGGATGTCCGTCCATCGAACACGTCATCACGGTCCGGCGGTGCGGTAACGACCACTCGTTCCAAGCCGGCCGAGACGTCTGGTACCACGAGTTGGTCGCCGACCAGCCCACCGAGTGTGAGCCCGAAGCGATGGATGCCGAAGATCTGCTCTACCTGCTGTACACCAGCGGAACCACGGGCAAACCCAAGGGCATCGCCCACACCACCGGTGGCTACATGACCCAGGTCGCCGCGACCCACCGCATGGTCTTCGATCTGCACGAAGACGACGTGTATTGGTGCGCTGCCGACTGCGGTTGGGTCACGGGTCACTCCTACATCGTGTACGGCCCGCTGGCCAACCACACGACCGGCGTGATGTACGAAGGGGCGCCCGACTGGCCCGACAAGGATCGGTGGTGGTCGATGATCGAGCGGTATGGGGTCTCCATCCTTTACACCGCGCCCACCGCGATCCGCGCCTTCATGCGCTGGGGGACCGAGTACGCCGACAGGCACGATCTGTCGTCCCTGCGTCTGCTGGGCTCGGTGGGCGAGCCCATCAACCCGGAAGCGTGGATCTGGTACTGGAAGGTCATCGGCGGCGAACGCTGCCCCATCGTCGACACCTGGTGGCAGACAGAGACCGGCGCCATCCTCATCAGCCCCCTCCCAGGGCTCACCACCCTGAAGCCAGGCTCAGCCACCAAGCCGTTCCCGGGGATCCAGGCCGATGTCGTCGATGAATCAGGCGCCAGCGTCGGGCTGGGCGGAGGCGGCTACCTGGTGCTCACGCACCCGTGGCCGTCGATCGCCCGCACGATCTGGGGAGACCCGGACCGGTACGTGGAGACGTACTTCAGCAAGTACGGGCCGGGCACGTACGTCGCCGGCGACGGTGCCAGGTTGGACGATGACGGTGACTTCTGGCTGCTCGGGCGCATCGACGACGTCATGAACGTCGCGGGCCATCGCCTGTCCACGTTCGAGATCGAATCAGCGTTGGTCGACGACGAGAAGGTCGCTGAAGCCGCCGTCGTCTCGCGGCCGCACGAGGTCAAGGGCGAGGGCATCGTGGCGTTCGTGACGCTGAAGAGTGGGTTCGTCGGTGACGATGCCATGCTCGCTGAACTTCGCGAGCACGTGTCGCAGGTGATCGGCCCGATCGCCAAGCCCGACAACATCATCTTCACCCCTGATCTGCCGAAGACACGCTCCGGCAAGATCATGCGGCGATTGCTGCGCGACGTCGCTCGCGGGAACACGCTGGGCGACGTCACCACGCTCGCCAACGCGGAGATCGTCGATCAGATCCGCGAGCAAGCGGATTCGAGCACCGGGGACGAGTGAGCATCGGATGACGGTCGAAGGCATCGTGTTGCTCAGTGAAGAGTCCGAGTTCATCTCGCTGGCCCGCGAGTGCTCTCTGGGAACCGTGTACCCGGATGCCTCGCCGCATGTGGTGCCCATCTCCACCGTGCTTGATCTGAACCGGCTGGTCTTCGCCAGCGAGCGGGATACCCAGAAGATCCGCAACATCGAAGGCAACCCTCTGGTCGCTGTCTGCTTCGATGAGTACCACGAGGACTGGTCGCAGTTGGTGCAGGTCGTGGTCCATGGGGAGGCCTACATCCTGGACGCTGGTTTCGAGTTCGAACGCGATCGCACCTTGCTCTACGAGAAGTTCACGCAGTACGAAGCCTTGGCGCCGATCGAGGAGGGCTCCTGCGTGATCGTCGAAGTCAGGATCGATCGGGTGACCAGCACGTGGAGGCGGCCCGGCTGAGCGTCGCTAGCGCGGCGTCGGTGGACCCCCGTGCTCGGCGAAGAAGTCCAAGACCATCTCCATATGCCGGACCTGGTCGTCCGCCTGATTCGCGTGATGGCCCGCGGGGTACAGGTGCACCCGCACATCGCCGCCGTGATCGCGGACCGCGTCCACCCACGGCGTGATGCCTTCGACGGGGCACCGAGAGTCGTTCTCTCCGGCGATGATCAAGACCGGGGCCTCGACGCGATCCGCGTACGTCATGGGATCGCGTTCGCGGTACATCTGCGGCACCTCGTCAGGGCTTCCGCCGTAGACCGCATCGTCCCACGCTTGCAGCGGGGGTGCACTGGCCCAGTGCGCCGCCACGAAGTCGCCCGCGGGGATGCCCGCGAAGATCGCCCGCCACCGGTCGGGGTGCAGCCCGGCGTTGAGGCACGCCAGGCAGCCGCCCCACGACCAACCGCTCCAATAGACCCGTTCGGGATCGGCGATCCCGTCGATGATCAGGCGATCCAGTCCTGCCAGGACGTCCTCGGTTTCAGGCAAGCAGGGGTTCCCGATCAACGCCTGGCGGAACCCGATCCCATACCCAGTGGAACCTCGGTAGTTGACCAGGGCAACGGCGTACCCGGCGTCGATGAAGGCCTGCGTCTCGGCATCGAACCGATCCCGTTCGTGCCACTCGGGCCCTCCGTGCACGGACATTACTGTGGGGAACGGACCTTCACCTTGCGGGAGACCGACGAAGGCATGGATAGGTTCGCCGTGCGGGTTCTCGAACCAGATCGATCGCAGCGGTGTCCCATCGGGGGCGGTCGGGTCCGGATTCGCGAGGACGATGTCGCCATGGGTATCCAGGATCACCGGGGGATGCGCCGCGTCGCAGGCTTGTAGCCAAACCGTCCCGTCGAGACGGATCGCGGCGCCGTCGATGTCCCCGTGCGGATCGGCGACGAGTTCCCGCGCTTCCGATGTCACGTCGATCTTGAAGAGTTGTGCGGTTCCTGCATGCTCGTGCCGGACCAACAGGGCGCCGCCCTCGTCGTACCAAGCCACGGGGAAGACCGCACCGGGCAGCTCGGCGAGGACGAGGTCGCGACGCTCTCCTGTGTCGAGGTTCCACAGACCCGGCCGCTCGAAAGCTCCCAGCTCGCTGACGATGGCGAGCGTGTGACCAACTGGCGACCATGCGACCGGCATGAGGGTGTTGCCTGGGTCGGCCAGGTCAGCCACAGCCTTGCCTGAGACGACATCGAGAACCCGCAGCGCGTGATGCAAGATGTCGCCGTCTTCGCTGTGCCGGATGCACAGGAGCGTCCCATCGCGGGAAAGCCCACCCAGCCCTTCGGGCCACTCGGCCCCGACGCCGGCGGGGTTCACATGCCGGTAGAGCTCCCGAGGCGCTGCGCCTCCATCGCTCACGTACACGCGATAGTCGTCGTCGGTCGCCAGACCAACGGCGACACGCTGGTCCACCATGGAGATGCCCATGGACCACGCCTCGGGGACCCCGGTGACGAGCGGACCGCTGTCTCCTCCCTCGAACGGTGACGCCACCCAATGGCCCCGTTCGTCGCCCGTGGGGTCCACCCACCACACGACTCGGCCGTCGGGTGCAACGTGCACGCTTTCGACACCAACGAGACCGTCGGTGACCTGTCGCCAGGTGCCCTGGGCGAGATCGTGGGTCCACGCCTGTGAGGAGCCACTTCGGTTGGTGACCAGGGCGAGGCGCTCAGGAGCACCGTCGGCCCACACCGGGAATCCGAGCTCGGTGGCGGTGTAGCGCAGCTTCCACACGGGTTTCGCGGACATCGGTCGGGCGCCTCCAGGTTCGGTGACCGCCGAAGCCTACCCGGCCGGGCGCGGAGGGACTTGTCACATCAGGGCTCTTTCCCGTTAGAATCGTTAGCACTCGGCACGTCCGAGTGCTAGCAGTCGGGAACCGAGGCTGAGAAGCCACCAACCAAGTAGAGGAGGAAGGGATGGCTGCCAAGATCATCACCTTCGACGAGGACGCACGGCGGTCGCTCGAGCGGGGCATGGACCAGCTCGCGAACGCTGTCAAGATCACGCTCGGCCCCAAGGGCCGCAACGTGGTCCTCGAGAAGAAGTGGGGCGCTCCCACGATCACGAACGACGGCGTCTCGATCGCCAAGGAGATCGAGCTCGACGACCCCCAGGAGAAGATCGGCGCTGAGCTGGTCAAGGAGGTCGCCAAGAAGACCGACGACGTCGCCGGTGACGGCACGACGACGGCCACCGTGCTCGCCCAGGCGATCATCAAGGAAGGCCTGCGCAACGTCGCGGCCGGCGCCAACCCCATGAGCTTGAAGCGTGGCATCGAGCGCGCAACCGAGCTCGCGGTGGAGGCCATCAAGAACATGTCCAAGGAGGTCGACGACAAGGAGCAGATCGCCAACGTCGGTGCCATCTCCGCGGCCGACCCTGAGATCGGGTCCACGATCGCCGAAGCCGTCGACAAGGTCGGCAAGGACGGCGTGATCACGGTCGAGGAGTCCAACACGTTCGGCATGGAGCTCGACTTCGTCGAGGGCATGCGGTTCGACAAGGGCTACATCTCGCCGTACTTCGTGACCGACCCCGAGCGCATGGAAGCCGTGCTCGAGGACCCCTACATCCTCATCGCCAACTCGAAGATCTCGGCCGTGAAGGACCTGCTGCCGGTGCTGGAGAAGGTCATGCAGGCGGGCAAGCCCGTCCTGATCCTCGCTGAGGACGTCGAGGGGGAGGCCCTCGCAACCCTGGTGGTCAACAAGATCCGTGGCACGTTCCGCAGCGCCTCGGTGAAGGCCCCTGGGTTCGGTGACCGCCGCAAGGCCATGCTGCAGGACATCGCGATCCTGAGCGGCGCCACGGTGATCTCCGAGGAGGTCGGCCTCAAGCTCGAGAACGCGACGATCGACCTGCTGGGCACCGCCCGCAAGGTGATCGTCACGAAGGACGAGACCACGATCGTGGAAGGCGCGGGTAAGGACGAAGACGTCCAGGGCCGTATCAACCAGATCAAGGCCGAGATCGAGAACACCGACTCCGACTACGACCGCGAGAAGCTGCAGGAGCGGCTCGCGAAGCTCTCTGGAGGCGTGGCGGTCATCAAGGTCGGCGCGGCCACCGAGGTCGAGCTCAAGGAGAAGAAGCACCGCATCGAGGACGCCGTGCAGTCCACCAAGGCGGCCGTCGAAGAGGGCATCGTCCCCGGCGGTGGCGTGGCGCTGCTGAACGCGCAGGTCGCGCTCGACAAGGTCGACCTGGAAGGTGACGAGCTCACCGGCGCGAACATCGTGCGCCGTGCGCTCGAGGAGCCGATCAAGCAGATCGCGGTGAACGCCGGCCTCGAAGGTGGCGTCATCGTCGAGAAGGTGCGCGCGCTGGACCCGGGCTACGGGCTCAACGCCGCCAACGGCGAGTACGGCGACATGCTGGCCTTCGGGGTCATCGACCCGACCAAGGTCACGCGCTCGGCGCTGCAGAACGCCGCGTCGATCGGCGCGCTGTTCCTGACGACCGAAGCCGTCGTCGCCGAGAAGCCTGAGAAGGCTCCGGCCATGCCTGCAGGTGGCGGCATGCCGGGCGGTGACATGGACTTCTAGGTCCACAGCACCACCGCACCACCTCGAACGGGGGCCCACTGGGCCCCCGTTCACGTTTGACCGATGGGAGGTGCGGCCCTCAGGATTGCGCTGCAACGACAGCCGTCGACACGACAGCCGAGAACGAGGGGGGATCCAGGTGACCACCCGCGAGACCGCTCGTGTCTTCGCCGCGGTGCTCCGCAGCGGGTCGCTACGTCGGGTCCTGCTGGCGTTCTTCCTCTTCAACGCTGCGGAGTGGGCCACGTGGATCGCGATGCTCGTGTACGCCTTCACGAAAGGCGGCACGACCGCAGCGGGACTCGTGGCCCTGATCCAGTTGGTGCCGGCTGCGTTGATCGCTCCGTTCGGTTCGGTCCTGGGCGATCGGATGCGTCGCGATCGAGCTCTCGCAGCGGGGTACGCGGCCCAGGCGCTCACGATGGCGATCACCGCGTTCGCGCTGTGGACCGAAGCACCTTTGCCGGCGGTCTACGCCGCCGCCGCCGTCTGTGCGTGCACGATCACCCTGACCAGGCCCGTGCACAACTCGATCCTGCCTGAGCTCGCGACCACGCCCGATGAGCTCACCGCCTC
Organism: Actinomycetota bacterium; assembly: GCA_036520695.1. Lineage (GTDB taxonomy): Bacteria > Actinomycetota > UBA4738 > UBA4738 > HRBIN12 > JAOUEA01. Next base: position 24,362 of record DATDJD010000191.1, on the reverse strand, counting down.
GAACGCGGCGTCGAGCACGCTCGAAAGTCTGGCGATCTTCGCTGGGCCAGTGGCCAATGGCATACTGATCGGGATCTCGGGACCGTGGTTGGTCTTCGCCGCGTCGGCCGGTGCCTCGCTCGTGAGCGTCGTCATGACCGTTCACTTGCCTCTGCAGGAGCTCCAGCGCCGAACGGACGAGGAAGGTCCCAGCAAGATCGTCGCCGAGGCCGCCGACGGGTTCCGGCAGCTTCGTGAGGAACCCGGGGCACTGACCTTGACCCTCCTGGTCGGGGCACAGTTCGTCGTGATCGGGTTGCTCGACGTGCTGTACACGGTCATGGCCATCGACACCCTGGACATGGGTGAGTCGGGCGCCGGGATCATGGCCGGTGCGGTCGGTGTCGGTGGCGTCGTGGGAGCCGGCGCCACGGCGGTGCTCGTCGGGAGGCGGCGCCTGAGCCCGGCATTGGCAGTGGGCATCATGGTGACGGGGCTCCCCCTCGCCGTCGTGGCTCTGGCCCAAGCACCGCCCCTGGCGTTGGTGATGCTGGCCGTGAGCGGAGCAGGGAAGGCCTTCTTCGACGTCGCCGGCCGAACGTTGCTGCAACGAACCGTTCCAGACGATGTCTTGTCCCGGATCTTCGGCGTGCAAGAAGGACTCCTCATGGCGGGACTGGCGCTGGGCAGTATCGCCGCTCCGCTCTTCGTGGCGTTGGTGGGTCCGCGTGGGGCCTTCGTGCTCGCGGGGGCCTTCCTGCCGCTGCTCGGACTCCTGGCGTGGGGTCGGTTGCGGGCCCTGGAGGCGCAGGGGGTCGTGCCCGGCGCCGAGCTCCAGATCTTGGCGAGGATCCCGATCTTCGAGCCGCTGGCCCAGCCTGCGCTGGAACGCCTTTCGTGGAATTTGAAGCCTGCGCACGCTCGCGCCGGCGCCGACGTGATCACCGAAGGTGAGCGTGGCGACCTGTTCTATGTCATCCAGGAAGGGACCGCCTCGGTGGTCTCGGGGGGAGCGCCGGTCGCCACCTTGGGTCCCGGAGACTACTTCGGTGAGATCGCCCTGCTCCGCAACGTTCCTCGCACCGCGACCGTGCATGCGGACACCGACCTGGAGCTGCTCACGCTCGATCAGGAAGAGTTCCTCGCGGCGGTCACGGGATCCAGACCGAGTGCTCAGCGGGTCAACGCAGAGATCGACCGCCGCTTGGAAGAGCACCGGCCAGGACCTGGGATCTAGCCATCTCGTGTGGAGCCCGGCCTGTCACAGAACCGCCACAGATCGAGTTGAACCATCCTGGAGGCCGAACCGAAGTACGGGTGGAGCCCCTCTCTCCGAACGAGAAGGCCCCGGACCCCCCGTCCGGGGCCTTCTTCCATCCTTCTTCCCGCTCGACGGCCCGACCCGGTTCCGGCGACGGCGTGGGCCCGACGCGTGGCAGGATACGAGGCATGCACGAGGTCTCGATCCCCATCCGATGGCGCGACGTGGACAACTACGGGCACGTCAACAACGCGGTGTACCTCAACTACCTGGAGGAATGCCGCGATCGTCTGGTCGATGACCTCTTCGGGACAGCCGAGGCGTGGGATTTCGTGCTCGCGCGGGTCGCGATCGACTACCGGAGTGAACTGACGCAGGCCGATGGCGAGGTCCGGGTGCGCTGTGGCGTCCTGGGGTTCGGGACATCGAGCGTGAGAACGTGGGAACGCGTCGAGAAGAGCGATGGTTCCCTTGCTGCGGAGGCGGAATCAGTCGTCGTCCCTCGCGATCCCACCGAGGGCACGAGCCGACCGCTCACCGACGCCGAGAAAGTCATCTTGCAGGCGGACATCGACGTGTCCACCACGCACCGCGAGCAGCGTTAGCGCTTGGTGATCAACTGGCGTCCGTGCACGAAATGCTCTCGGTACCAGCTCCCCGGTCCCACGTACATCAGTGTGACCCCGGCAACGCTGGTGGAAGAGTCCAACGCGAAGTCGTTGCCGACGTAGACGTCCACGTGGTCAACCGTGCCGTCGTCGTTGCCGTCATAGAAGGCCAGATCCCCTGGCTTGAGGTCGTTCCATCTGACCGCGCCGATCCGTGCCATGTCCGATGAGGAACGCTGCGGGAGTGCCCACCCCTCGTAGGGCCGAGGGGGTGAGACATCCCAGACGTCGTCGTCGGCTCGAAGGGCCCACCAGGCCCACCCAGAACAGTCGAAACCAGGGATCGGCTGACCACCGAACGCGGCTGGTGGCGGGCTGTCGAACCCCCACTCGCCGGCCCACACGTAGGGGTAGCCGACATACCGCAGCCCCCACTCCACGATGGCCTGGCGAGCCGCCCCCATCCTCGGCAGGACCGCATCGTCATACTCCTCGCGGAGGTTCGGCACGGCGTAACTCACCAGCGTCTTGGCCCTGTACAGGGAATACGCCACCTGTGCGCGTGGCAGCGGTGTTGACGGCAGCACGTCGAACTCGGGTCCAGAACTGGGGTAGCGCAATCCCAGTCGCATCCCGAGCATCGTCGTCCCGAACGTCTTCGATGTGTGGATCTCGACACCGTCCTTCGTCTGCAGCCCGTTGAGGTGAGCCGCAGTGCTCCTGAGACCCAAAGCCAGCACCAAGAGCCGATGGACGGCGATCATCGTGACGGGTTTGTCCGGCATGAACCGCCCGTCGTCTGCCCGGCGCATCCAGCCCTGCTGGACGGCGATGTTGGCCCACTTGTAGAACGACTGCGTCGGATCGAGATCAGGGAACTGGATCTGTGGATCGATCACCGCGTCGGGCGCGAACGCCTTGACGGCGGTCCGTGCGAAGTACTTCCGAGTCTCGATCATGTCCGGGTTGAATGGATAGGAGCCGTTCGGGTTGGCGGCGAAGTCACGCATCCACGAGTGGTCTTCGCCCACGAAGTTGATCGCCGCTTTCGCCCAGGCGTGCGAGGGATCGAGATCGCTCCATCGGATCTTTGCCCTCCGGCTCGCGCCCTCGGGGACCGAGATCGGAAGAGGAGGAAGCCCCGTTCCCGCCTCGCCCTGCGTCGCGTACGAAGCCGGAGGGCCGCCGGTGCCTCCTGCGTTCGCGGTAGGGCCGCCGGGGAGCAGCGCGACTCCGAGGGCGACCGAGATCGCGATCACGCTGACAGGTCGGCGAAGCCGAGTTCCCCCTCGATGCATAAGGGTTGGTTCGGCAATCGCGCCGACGTCCTTGAATCGGGTGCGGAGGGGCCGCATCGCTCCGACCCTAGCAGGGCACTCATGCACCCGTGCAGGGCGCCCATCCCTACGGACCCTGCGGTAGGCTCGCCGGGTGCTGGGTGATGCCGAGGCGCTGGTGGTCGAGCTGAAGCCGTTCGACGTCCACGGGGTGGGTTACGTGGACGTCACCGTTGCGTACCGAGATCGCTCGGTCGAGACCGCGAGGCTGGGTCCTGAGAGCGTGCCAACGGACCTGGCGATCGGGGAACAGGTGCTGGTCACCAAAGCCGTCAACATGATCGTGGCGATCAAGCGCAGCTAGTCGTGCGGGCCGTCCGCACGGACGGCTTCGACCTTCTGCAGCGCCTCACGAAGGTCTGCGAGCCAGTCATCTTGACGTTCAGCGACCAATCGGACGCACCATGCGAGCGCGTGGCTCCGGCTGCGGGCGACGCCCGCGTCGACCAACGTGTCCAACACCTGGCGTTCGGACAAGCGGAGCCTCGTCATGGCCGGCACGCTCAGGGTGGTGAAGAGCACCTGTTGGTCTGCGCACCGAACCCCCCAGCTCACGGCCCTCCCGAACCTGTGCTGGGCCTCGTCGGCGATCCGCATGCGCTGAGCACGGGTATCTTCGCGGAACCCTGCGATCCTGGCACCGATCGCCGCAGCGCGGGCTTCGTCGGACGTGTCGGCATCGAGTGAGGGTTCGGCGATCGAGCCTACGACCAGGATCTCGTCGCGATCGGTGTCGACCGATGGGGTTGCCACGAACCAGTCGTCGGGTGCCCTGCCGGCGAACCATCCTCCGATCTGTTCCTCAGACGCTGGGTCATGGTGGTGCTTGTGAGGTCCTCGTGAGCGCTTCATCCGAGGATGATTACATCATTACCTAGATACGTCAAAGAGTTCAGTGGTGAAGGTGAAACGGGTGTACCTTCCCAGCGTGATCCAGACGGCGCAGGTCTTGGGCCTTTTCATCAGGGATCGGTGAGGGTTATCGAGGTAGCAGCCTGGCTCGCCGCCCTCGTCATCCTCATCGTCGCTGCGAAGTTGCTCGTGGGGCGCTTGTCTACTCGCGACCCTTCGTCGGTGGATACCCCGAGTGATGAACCCTCGACCTCGACCGAACGAGCGATCGCGCTGAGCGCGTCTCGCGGTGGTCGAGAACCCTTGGTCGGGGTTCCCGCGATCCGCAACTTCTTCCGTACGAACGAGACGCCTGTCTACTTCGTGAGCGCGACGGCGTTCAACCTGTTGGGGATCGACCGGTGGGTGCGCAACTTCAAGTTCATCAACTACTACGACTCGTTCGACGGCTGGCATCCCAACGTGTTCGTGCCCAAGGAGCAGACGCCTCGCTCGTTCGACTCGATCGAGGAGATCTGCAACTACCTGTTGGGCCACAAGGAGGTCGTCGACTACGTCGGCGGCCGTGGTCCCGGTGGCAAGGTTGCGTTCTTGATGTTCGATGAAGAGACCGAGGTCCTGGCCGACGAGCTGGGATTGCAGGTGGCGTTCCCACCGGCGGAACTACGTCACCGCATGGACTCCAAGATCGAGACGACGCGACTCGGCAACGAGGCCGGGGTCCCGAGCGTGCCGAACACCATGGGTCGTGCGAACACGTACCGGGAGGCACTGGACCTGGCGACCGCGTCCGGGCTCGGCAGCGATCTGGTGATCCAGACGCCATACGGCGATTCGGGCCAGACGACGTTCTTCATCGCCAGCGAGGACGACTGGAAGGCCGATGAGAAGAACATGGTGGGCCAGGACCTGAAGGTCATGCAGCGGATCGATCCCCGCGAGTGCGCGATCGAGGGTGTCATCACCCGTCACGGCACGTTGGTTGGTCCGCTGATGGCGGAGCTGACCGGATTCCCGGAGCTGACGCCCTATGACGGTGGCTGGTGCGGCAACGACGTATTCCCCGACGTCCTCACCGAGCAGCAGCGGCTGCTGGCACGCCAGCGGACGTTCGCGATGGGTGAGCGGCTCCGGGCGGAGGGCTATCGCGGCTACTTCGAGTTGGACTTCCTCGCTGATGCGAACACCGGCGAGATGTACCTGGGTGAGCTCAATCCCCGGGTGACGGGGGCGTCGAGCATCACCAACGTCACCGCGGTGGCCTACGGCGACATGCCGCTCTTCCTGTTCCACTTGTTGGAGTTCATGGATGTCGACTACGAGATCGATGTGGATGAGTTGAACCGGCGGTGGGCGCACCCCGGCAACGTGGACGAATGGACGCAATTCATCTTGAAGCAGACCGATGAAGCGGTGGAGCTGATCACCGAAGCACCGGCTTCGGGCATCTGGCGGGCGGGTGAGGAAGGCAGCATCGCTTTCGACCGTCGCGACACCGATTGGCACACGATCGCCGATGCATCCGAGGCCTTCTACCTGCGGATCGCGACCGCGGGGGGATACCGCTACCCGGGCGCCGACCTCGGCATCTTGGTGACCCGTGGACGATTCCTGGACGACGACCATGAACTGGTCGACCGCGCCCGTGAGTGGATCACGGGCATCAAGGGCCAGTTCCGCAGCGTGCCCCCACCAGAGCGAGAGGCTCCTCCGGTCCAACCGGAGCCGTTCGGATTCAAGATGCTCTGATGGAGATGGTGCCGTTCACCTTCCGTTCCCTGGAGGAACTCGAACTCGGCCCCCTGTGGGGCGAGGTGTTCGACGCGCGGTGGCCTCACTATCGCGAGTGGTTCCTGCGTGACGGTGAACAGGCGCGTCCGTCGTACGCGACCAGTGTGCGCATGTTGCGAGCGCACATGCCGGAACTGATCCCGACGTATGAACGCCTGGTGGAGCTCGCCGGTGGCGGCGACCTCGCGGCGCGGATGCTCTCGCTGTACAAGCCGCCGCCGTACCTGGCCGCGTGCTCGCAGGGTGTGTGGACCCGGGAAGGTGGCCCGGTCCTGGCCCGCAACTACGACTACGCGCCATCCAGGTTCGAAGGGTTGATCTGGTTCACCGACATGGTGCAGCCGGTGATCGGGACCAGCGACTGCCTGTGGGGTTTGCTCGACGGCATGAACGGAGCCGGCCTGAGCGTGTCCCTGACCTTCGGCGGGCGCCGCGTCATGGGGGACGGTTTCGGCATCCCGCTCGTCGTGCGCTATCTGCTCGAGACGTGCTGGTCGGTGGCCGACGCGCGCACGACGCTGTCGCGGTTGCCGTACAGCCTGGCGCACAACCTCACGGTGGTCGACGCTGAGGGTGAGGTGCTCACGGCGTACCTTTCGCCGGACCGGGAACCTATCTTCCGCGCGTTCCCCGCCGCGACGAACCATCAGGGGATCGTGGAATGGCCCGAGCAGGCGAAGGCGACCCGGACGATCGAGCGTGAGCAGTGCATCGTGGAGCGCTTGGACGATGAGGCCGAAACGGTCGAAGGGTTCGCCGACGCGTTCCTTCGTGCGCCCCTGTTCAGCACGGCGTACGCCAGCGGGTGGGGCACGTTGTACACGGCGGTGTACCGCCCAACCGAAGGGGTCGTCGACTACCGCTGGCCGACGCACACCTGGCGGCTCGGCTTCGGTGCGTTCGAGGTCGCCGAGCACGTCGAGGTGCTCGCCGAAGACGTCGCCTCCGGTTCGGCAGGCTGAGGTCAGCTCGCATGGACACCGAGACGTTCGAGCTCGACACTCACGATCACCGCGTCATCGATATCACGGAGCGGGTGCAGCGTTTCGTGCGGCCGGGGAGCGATGGGTTGCTCAACGTCTTCGTGCCGCATGCCACTGCAGGCGTCGCAGTGATCGAAACCGGCTCGGGTTCCGAACTGGATCTGGAGGATGCGCTCGAACGCCTGTTGCCGCGGGACGATCGCTACCAGCACCGACACGGGAGTACCGGACACGGTGGCGACCACGTGATGCCGGCATTCATCGCACCGAGCCTCACCCTGCCGATCGTCGATGGGTCGATCGCCCTCGGCACCTGGCAGCGGGTGGTGGTCGTGGACCCGAACCACGACAACGATGTGCGCTCTGTTCGCCTGTCGTTCGTGGAAGGCTGAGGTCGACGAGACCCGCGAGCTAGAGGTACTGGCCAGGCGCGCGGTCGGCCTTCGCTGCCGCGGTGGTGACCGCTTGGATGTCGCGCTCGCGCAGCAGAACCAAGTCCTCGCCGTCCAACTCGACCTCCAGGCCCGAGGAAGGAAGGAACAACACCCGGTCGCCACGCGTGGCGACACGGACATCGGGTCCCACCATCGCGACGTCTCCCCACATCAGGAGTTTCGGCGCCGGGACCGCGGTGGCCGGGATCAGCAGCCCGCCCGCCGACTTACGTTCGGAGCTGCCTGGGGTTCGCACGATCAGCCGATCCGCGGTGAGTCGAACCTCGCCGTCCGATGCGGCCTTCTTGGTGCGTGGTTTGCGCGGCTTCGCAGCGCCGCTGGGCTTCGCGGCCTTGGCGGCTGACTTCTTGATGGGGGTGTCGTCGCTGGGCGTCATCGCAGGGAGTGTAGCGACCGCCACCGGGGTACGATGCCTCGCCATGGAAGCCCGGCGACTCCTGTCTCGCGCGGTGAAGACGCTGAAGGCGTCCGACGCGATCGACCATTGGCAGAAGGGTCGCGAGCGCATCGAGGCCGACGACCTGATGATCCATGTGTTGGGGTACGAACCCGATCCCCATGAAGAGATCTCAGGCAAGGACCGCCGCGCGTTCGAGGCCTTGGTTGACCGGCGGGCCACCGGCGAGCCCATCCCGTACATCAAGGGGTACGCGGAGTTCCGAGGCATCGAACTGCTCACGAAGCCAGGGGTGTTCGTGCCCAGGGACTCTTCGGAGTTCCTCGCTGAGCAGGCGGTGCGCCGTTTGCGAGGACGCAAGAAACCGGTCCACGTGGACCTGGCCACGGGGGGCGGGACGATCGCGCTCGCCGTCGCCGATGAGGTGCCGAAGGCGCGGGTGTGGGGAACCGATGTCGCCGCAGATGCCGTGAAGCTCGCTCGCAAGAACGCAGACAACCTGGACCTTCGCGCCACCTTCGTGAAGGGCGACCTGTTCGGTGCGCTGCCGAAGACGTTGCGGGGACAGGTGGATGCCATCACGCTGCATCCCCCGTACGTGCCGGTCGATGAGATCGACGACCTTCCCGATGAGATCCGGGACTGGGAGCCACCGCACACGCTCACGGATTCAAGCGTCGACGGCATGGGCTTGATCCACCGCGCGGTGGAGGAGTCACCGGCGTGGCTCCGCAAGGGAGGCTGGCTGCTGGTGGAGGTGAGCCCCGACCGTGCCAAAGACGTCAAGAAGGTGTTCGCGCGAGGTGGGTTCCGCGACGTGGAGAGCACGAAGGGCGGAGAATTGAAGGTGACTCGGGTGATCGTGGGCAGGAGGTCCAAGTGACGCAGCGACGGGTGGCGCCGTACGGGTCGTGGTCGTCGCCGATCAGCGCCGACATGCTCGCCACCTCGGGCGTCTCGCTGGGTGAACCGTGGCTCGAAGACGGACAGGTGTACTGGCTGGAGGCGCGCCCCAGCGAACAAGGTCGCTGCGTGGTGATGCGCGCCGACCCGTGGTCCTCACCCACCGAGGTCACGCCGGCAGGGTTCAACGTTCGCACGAAGGTGCACGAGTACGGCGGCGGGTCGTACGTGGTCCATCGAGGTGTGATCTTCTTCTCCAACTTCGCGGACCAGCGTCTCTACCGACAAGCACCGGGCGCGGACCCGGTGGTCCTGACGGCGGAGACCGGTGGCGCGCACCGGTTCGCCGACGGCAGGATCACCGACGATGGCATGTGGTGGATCGGGGTGCGCGAACGCCACGAAGGCGAGGGCACACCCGCCGACGTCGTGAACGAGCTCGTGGTGTTGCCGACCGATGGCTTGGGCGCGGCACGCGTGCTGGCGTCGGGTCGCGACTTCTACGCGGATCCTCGGATCTCGCCCGATGGTTCGATGCTGTCGTTCATCGCCTGGGATCTGCCGTGGATGCCGTGGGATGGCTGTGAATTGTTCGTGGGGCAGCTCGCCGACGATGCGTCGCTGCACGAGATCCGCCATATCGCCGGCAAGGACGGCGAGGAATCGATCTGGGGGCCCGAGTGGAGCCCGGCCGGTGACCTGTGCTTCGCGAGCGATCGAAGCGGCTGGTGGAACCTGGAACGATTGCAGGCCGGTGAGCGCCGAACGCTCTGCCCGATGGAGGCCGAATTCGGGTTCCCTCACTGGGTGTTCGGCGAACGCTCGATCGGTTTCCTCGACGACGGGCGCATCGTGTGTTGGTACGAACGCGTAGGGGTGCAATCGCTGGCGGTGCTCGATCCCGAGACCGGTGAGTTGCTCGACCTGGACCTCCCTCACACCGCGCTGCATCGAGGCCCGGAACTCGCCGTCGACGGGTCCACGATCACGTTCATCGCCGGTGCGCCCGAGCTGCCGGCCCAACTCGTCTGGCTGGACTTCTCGTCCAGGTCCGTCGAGGTCATCCGGGAGAGCGCGGAGGTACCGGTCGATCGTGGCTACCTGTCGTCGCCCCGACAGATCGAGTTCCCGACCGACGGGGAGCGGACCGCGTTCGCCCACTTCTATGCGCCGGCCAACGCCGATCACGTCGCGCCCGATGGCGCCTTGCCTCCCGTGATCGTCATGAGTCACGGCGGGCCGACGGGCGAATCCACGCCCGCGTTCGATCTGGAGACGCAGTTCTGGACCAGTCGCGGGTTCGCGGTCGTCGACGTGAACTATGGCGGGAGCTCCGGGTTCGGCCGCGAGTACCGGCAACGCCTGAACGGCACGTGGGGGATCACCGACACGAACGATTGCGTCAATGCGGCGCGCTTCCTGGCGTCACAGGGTGAGGTCGACGGGGATCGGCTGCTGATCCGAGGTGGCAGCGCGGGTGGTTACACGACCCTGTGTGCCCTGACGTTCCACGATGACTTCGCGGCCGGCGCCAGCTACTACGGCATCAGCGATCTGGAACCGTTCGCGACCGGTGACACCCACAAGTTCGAATCGACGTACGAGCACACGTTGGTGGGGCCGTGGCCCGATGCCGCCGACGAGTATCGCGCACGCAGTCCGATCCACTTCGTCGACATGATCTCCACACCGATGCTGATCCTGCAGGGCGCTGAGGACGAAGTCGTGCCTCCCTCGCAAGCCGAGATCATGGTCGACGCCCTGAAGGCGAAGGGCCTTCCGTACGCATACCTGCTGTTCCAGGGCGAGCAGCACGGGTTCCGCATGGCCGAGACGATCCGCACCGCCGCCGAAGCCGAGTTGTCGTTCTACTGCCAGATCTTGGGCGTCGAGCCGGGCAACGACATCCCCCGGTTGAGGATCGAGAACCTTTCCGCCTGATCGGCGAGGGCCCAACGAACCGAAGGGGGTCCGCGGGAGGCCGGGCTGTGCCCGGCCTCCCGCGCCGAGGAGGGGGCGCGTCCTCGTTCGGCAGCGGTCATGCTGTCAGCGACAGGTGAACGGTCCGTGACGTGCGAGGAACCCGCAGGCGAACTGTGGGAGCGCTCAGCCGCCGATCATGGACATGCTGCGGGCGGGCTGGACGAAGTCTGGGTGATTGATGCGGTGGCCTGACCATTTGGCCCACATGGCGTCACGGATCAGTTGCTCCAGGTCCTCGTCCGAGGCGCCCTCACGGAGCGGGGTGCGCAGGTCGGTCTCCTCCAAGGCGAACAGGCAGCTACGGAACTGTCCCTCAGCGGTGATCCTCATGCGGTTGCATGAATCGCAGAACGGTTCGGTGACGCTGGGGATGACCCCGATCGATCCGGGCGCGCCGTCGGTGAACGTGAACGTCGTCGCGGGTTCGCCGTCGGGGCCTGTCGACCGCAGTGGATAGACCGCGCCGATCCGTTCCAGGATCGTCGCCGCGGGCACGACCTTGTCGCGCTCCCAGGCGTGCTGGGCATCCAGTGGCATGTACTCGATGAAGCGCACCTGGTAGCCGGTGTCGCGGGACCAACGTGCGAACTCCACGACCTCGTCGTCGTTGGTGCCACCGATCACGACGCAGTTGATCTTGATGGGCGTGAGGCCAGCCGCCTCCGCTGCCTTCAGCCCTCTCAGGACCTTCTCGAGCGCGTCACGTCGCGTCATGTCGGCGAACCGGTGCGTCAGCAGCGAGTCGCACGACACCGTGGCGCGGTCGATACCTGCCTCGGCGAGCGGAGCGGCCAGGGTGTCCAAGAGCACGCCGTTGGTCGTGATGGAGATGTCCAGGTCGGGACCGACGCCTCGGAACATGCGCACCAGGGTCGGCAGGTCTGCGCGCACGGTGGGTTCCCCGCCGGTGACCTTGATCGAGTTCACACCGAGGCGGACGAACAACGCCAGGAGTCGCGTCAACTCCTCGAACGACAGGATCTCGCTCTTCGGGAGCCAGGCGAGACCTTCCGCCGGCATGCAGTACGTGCAACGGAAGTTGCATCGGTCGGTGACCGAGATGCGCAGATCGCTTCCGGCACGACCGAACGTGTCGAGCAACGGTCCCGAGGACGGCCTGGACGATGGTGGGGAGGTGGGGGGTTCGCTCATCTGCCCGCCAGCCTACCGCCCGTTGAGACGAACGCGCTACGCCGGGTTCGGCGGTGGGTCCGGCAGGATCCGAGCCAGGTCCTCGAACGCGTCGTCGATCGCGTCTTCTCGTTCCGTTCCCTGGGCGGTGAGCGTGCCGACGGCCACGCCCATGAGGAACGCCGACAACGGTGTGTCCTTGCGTTCGACCCGGTGCGCCACCTCGCGCGCGGCATCCAACAGCCGGGCCTCGTCTTCGGGTTCCAACGGCGTGACCGACAGGGCGTCGGCCAACCGATCCGTCCATGCGCTCATCGCGGGTCCTCCTCCGTGCCTCGGTGCTGACCGTACCGCGCTCTCGTCCGATGCGAGAGGATGGTGCCATGGAGACGGAAGCGCTCGCGGCGGTCATCACCGTGTCGGATGGCGTGTCGCAGGGAACCAGAACCGATGGATCGGGCGATCTGGCTCGGTCGCTCCTGGAGGCAGCCGGGTATCCGGTCGCGATGAGCACCGTCGTGCCGGATGAGCGGCCGGAGATCTCGGCGGCCATCCGTGAGGCAGCCGAGCACCACGCCCTGGTGGTCACGACCGGAGGTACCGGATTCGGGCCGCGCGACGTCACACCGGAGGCCACGCGTGCCGTGATCGATCGTGAAGCACCGGGCCTGGCCGAATTGATGCGTGCCGCCGGCCTGGCCCACACACCGATGGCGGCGTTGTCACGTGGGGTCGTGGGCACCGTCGGTCGCGCCGTCGTCCTGAACCTTCCCGGTTCTCCGAAAGGTGTGAAGGAGGGGCTCGAGGCGGTGCTCCCGATACTGCCGCATGCGGTGGAGCTGTCGGCGGGCGTGACCGGTCCGCATCCCACCGGACATGGAGAAGCCCTGTCGGACGCTCCGGTCGTCGCGAAGCCAGGGGAAGGCGTGAGCGGGGGTGCCAGGGTCGATGTGAAGGCGATCAAGATCACCGGTGACCCACCGTGCGCGGTGGGCAACGCCATGTCGATCGTTCCCGATGGGCCGGTGTACGGAACCCTTGGATGCGCGGAATTCGATGCGGGCGCTGTCGCAGCGGCAGCCGAGGTCGCAGCAGCCGGTGTCCCTTCGACCCTGGTCCTGGATCACGAACTCGGAACCGTGGAGATCTATCTGGAACCCCGCGGGGTTCGGCGACGGGTCATCGTCGTGTCGGCCACTGATGTCTCGAGGGCGCTGCGAGGTCTCTTGGGATCGCTGGACCGCGACGTGGTGTTGGTGGAGCCCCGAGACGATCGGCTCGAGCCCGATGACACGCCCTGGGTGACCTCCTTCGAACGGGAAACGCTGGACGAGACCACGGCCGTGATCTTCACCGACCACGATGCCCCCGGGATCACCGAGATGCTGACGACGTTGCTGCGTTCGCCTGCCGGGTTCATCGGGGTCATGGGCAGCCGCCGCCACGTGGCGCACTACGTGCAAGCACTGCGTGCGCTCGGGTTCACAGATGATGATCTGTCGAGGATCCGGTCGCCACTGGGTCTGGACATCGGTGGACGCGACCCTCATGCGATCGCCCTGTCGATCGCCGCCGGGGTGGTGGCCGATGCCAATGGACGGGACGGTGGCTGGCTGGATCGCGGCTAGCCGAGTCCGCGGGGCGCTGACCGGCGCACTCCTGTGCGTCGCGGTTGCTGCCCTCCTTCCACGACCGTCACCACCTGGTCCCGACGAGTTGGCCCCCAACATCCTCATCGTCCTGACCGACGACCAGAGCATCGACACGCTGCCCTCAGCGGTTGGCGCCCCACCGATGCCGTGGCTTCAGTCACAGATCCAGGATCCCGCGCAGCCCTGGGTGACCTTCACGAATGCCTTCCTCGACACCCCGTTGTGCTGTCCGTCCCGCGCGTCGATCCTGACCGGTCTGACCTCTCCGCACACAGGCGTACAGACGAACGCAGACGGGTTCGACCTGGACGCATCGTCAACCTTGGCGACATGGCTGAACGACGCGGGGTACACGACCGGGCTGATCGGCAAGTACCTCAACGACTTCCCGTGGGACCGAGGGCCATCGGTGCCTCCAGGCTGGGACCGATTCGTCGCGAAGCAGAACGCCGGGCTGGACACGACCTACTACGGGTACTCCCTGATCGATCAGGGAGTGCCGCAGTTCGTCGCTTCGAGTCCTCAGGGGTACGCGACGACCTACCTCGCCGAAGAGGCGATGTCGTTCCTGCGTGCTGCGCCGGCCGGCGAGCCGTGGTTCCTAGTGTATTCGCCGCCGGCACCGCACGAGCCGTGGTTGGCGGCGCCCGGCGACCGCGGGGCATTCACGGGTCAGCCGGTGTCCAGCCCTTCGCTCCGCGAGATGAACGACGTTCGTGGCAAACCTGCGTGGATCCGCAGCCTCCTACCGATCACCGAGGCGCATCGAGCGCTGCTGCTGACGCAGCGTCGTCGCGCCAGCGAGACGTTGCTGGAGGTCGATCGTGTGATGCAGGCGATGACCGAACAGGTGCGGGCGCGGGGTGAACTGGACCGAACCATCATCGTGTTCCTCACCGACAACGGGTTCTCGTTCGGTGAGCACCGGTGGACGGGCAAGCGATGCCCCTATGAGGCGTGCGTGCGGACGCCCCTAGCGATCAGATCACCCTGGGCGGCACACTCGACGGTCGACGATCTGGTGCTCAACGTCGACCTGGCGCCCACGGTCCTGGACTTCGTCGCGTCGTCCGGAACGGTCGCCCACCCCGCGGTCGATGGCGCGAGCCTGCATCCGTACCTCGATGCAAGCTCGACCGATCCCCCGCCGGAGCGGCCGGGTGTCTTGCTGCAGTACACGGGCGACGCCGAGGTGCCCGCGTGGGCGGCCGTTCGCACCCGGGAGTTCACCTTCATCCGCACTTCGGACGGCACCGTTGAGCTCTACGATCTGTTGGGTCGGTTCGGCGAGCCCGACCCCGGTGAGTTGCGGAACCTGGCCGACGACGTGCGATCCGGGTCGGTCGTGGCCGAGCTCGACTCGCTGCTCGAGTCCCTCGTTCGAGCCCCAACGCGCGGGTAGACTCCGGCATCGTGCAACGCCAGTCTGGCCCTCTCATCCATCCCGCGGGTCCGCGCCGGCCGACGCGGCAGGAGATCGCTCGACGTCGTGCCTTCGCTGCGCTCGCTTTGGTGCTCGTGGTGCTCCTCGTGTGGTTCGTGTGGCCCAAGGGCGACGGCACCGAGACGACGGGCGCGGCCTCACCTGGCGGCAACGACGGGAACGGCAACGGCGGGAACGACGGCGTGGGCACGATCGTGCCGGGCGAGAACCCGATCGAGCACGTGGTGTTCCTGGTCAAGGAGAACCGCAGCTTCGACCACTACTTCGGGCGCTACCCCGGGGTCGATGGGGCCACCGAGGGTTCCACCATGAACTGTTCGTCGTTCGCGGATGCCGGCACCGTGCCGCTCTCCGACGCGCCGGCGGTGATCCCCCACGATCTGGGCCACGCGTTCTATCCGGGGTTGCTGTCGATCAACGGCGGGAAGATGAACGGGTTCAACTGCATCTCGCTGGGCGAGGACATGACCGGCTACTCCCAATACGATCGGGAGACGTTGCCCCTGTACTGGGCCTATGCCGATCGGTACGTCATCGCCGATCAGTTCTTCACGTCGATGTACGGGCCTACCTTCCCCGAGCACCTGTACACGGTGGCGGCACAGTCCTACGGCATCGTCGATAACAAATCGACGACCGAGACCGAGGGGAACTATTGCGATGACCCGCAAGAGTTCACACAACGGTTCCCGATCGAGGATCTCTCCGACGCCGACGTGAAGCGGATCATGCGCCTGGAACAGAACATCACCGCGGGGCCGAGTCAGCTGCTGAAGATCGCCGCCTACTGGGAGAGCACCCGGACCTGCATCAACATCCCGGTGTTGCCCGACCAGCTCGCGAGGAACGACATCAGCTGGAAGTACTACGCCAACGCGGATCAGTGGATGAATGCGCTCCAGGCGATCCGGCATGTGCGCAACGACCCGCAGATGTGGGAGAAGGTGCAGCCACCGGAAACGTTCCTGCAGGATGTGAAGTCCGAGGAACTGCCGGCCGTGTCATGGCTGATCCCACCCGAAGGAGGCCCCAACGAACACCCAGGGTCGGGGGCGTCGATCTGCACGGGCGAGAACTGGACGATCGAGTACATGAACGCGCTCATGAAGAGCGATGCGTGGGCATCGACCGCGGTGATCATGGTGTGGGATGACTTCGGCGGCTTCTACGATCATGTGGTGCCTCCCCACTACGACGTGATGGGCCTCGGGCCACGGACGCCCGCGTTGATCCTTTCGCCGTGGACGCGCCGTGGCGACAATCCCGAGGGCGGGGCGATCGACAACACCGTGTACGAGTTCTCGTCGGTGCTGAAGTTCATCGAGGAGTTGCACGAGCTCGAGCCCATGACCGAGCGTGACGCACAGGCCGACCCGCTCTCCGGCGCGTTCGATTTCACACAGGAACCGCGGACCGAGCCGTTCCTGATGGACGAGCTGGACTGCTGAGATGCATCGCGGTCGGCGGCTGATCGCGGCACTTGCGTTGGTCGCGTCGCCGTTCCTGGTGGCGGCATCCGACCCGGCGGGCGACGTCGCGGCGTGTCCCGATGCCCGGGGCGCTTCCGGTGGGGCCCCCGACCTGGTCTCGGCCCGTGGGCAGATCGTCGAGTTCGGGACCTCGGCGCTCTGGACCCTTCGGTTCGCCGACGACGTCGTCGTACCCGATGAGGAAGGCACGCCGTTCCGGGTCGATCTGGTCTTGCGTGACCCGTCGGCGCCCCGGATGCGATTCGCCTACTACCGTGATCTCAACCGGCTGATCCGTTACGACGCGGTCGTAGATCCGACGCTCAGGATCCTGTTGTTGCCCGAACGTGGCCAGAACGTCTTCGTGCCGCCGAAGGTGGAAGGGGACACGATGACCATCCAGGTGCCCGGGCGGATCCTTTCGGCGGACGAGGATGAGACCGGTACATCACCCGGGATCGCCGAGGTGCGATGGAGCGTGATCGTGCGGGACGAGGGATCGTGCGATCTGCTCGGCGATGGCCGTCCGAGCGAGCCGATGGTCACGGTGGTCGACGAGCCGAACGAGGCGGCAGCCGCAGGGGTGATGGCTCCATCGGGTGGCATCTCGAAGTGGGTGTGGTTCGTGGTCGCGGCCATGGTCGTCGTGGCCGGTGGTCTCGTCCTTCGGTCCCGCCGACGCGCCGACGACTGAAGTCGGTCTACCTCGACCTGGGCGTGGTGTTCCGGGAGTGAGGTCGCACAGATGAAGGCCCATGCGCGTCTAGTTGCCAGAGCAGGCGGTTCATACCTCTGGTGCCTCGCTCCCGGACCGTCGAGACTCGGTCCAGGTCGAGTACCTCGCTGAAGTACTCCTCGCCCGTTCCGCCTTCGAACAGCACTCTGCCTTCGGGATCGACGCCGATCGAGCGACCGCCACCCACGTCGAGTGAGCCGTTGATGTTGAGGACGTAGCACTGGTTCGTGATGGCATTGGCCCGGGCCAGCACCAGTTCCTCTTCTCGATCGGGAGTACTGGTCAGCGTGGGATGCAGGATCACCTCGGCGCCTCCAAGCGCGAGGGATCGTGCAACCTCCGGGAACCACCCGTCGTAGCAGATCATCATGCCTGCCTTGCCGAGGCGTGGGAGGTCGACGACCGGTGGGGCCGCTCGTCCGGGATCACTCATCTCGAACGGCATCCACGGGAACAGCTTCCGGTACGTACTGACCAACGAACCGTCGGGCGCGAACAGGAGCGCGGTGTTGTAGGTCTTCGAACCCGCCGCCTCGTAGATCGACCCGGCCTGGATCCATCGTCGGGCGCGACGGGCAACCTCGCCGATGCGCTCGGTAAGAGGTCCTGGCACGCGATGACGGTTCCCCTCGATCGGCACGTGGGCCCGGAACGGCTGTTCGCCGGCGAGGTACAGCTCGGGGAACAGGTAGAGCTGGGCTCCCGGGAACGAGGTTCGGATCGTGCGCACCTCGTGTGCGAACCTGTCGAAGGTCGCGAGGGGATCGCCACCCACAGGCGCGATCTGCGCCCCCACGACGTGCAGCAGCCGTGTCATCGGCTTCCTCCGTTCAGGACTGCTCAGGCGTGGACGTTGATGCCCTGCTGTGCTGCAAGTTCGGCGAGCAGGTCGTCCAACCCTTCGTGCATCTTGGCACGCCACCACGCCTGGCCTTCCTCGGGAAGGGTGTAGATCGGGTCGTAGTAGTGGTACTGGCGGGTCAGCGCCTCAGGGTCATCGGACTCGATCCCGGTGCGGTAGTTCTTCGTCCAATACGAGATGCCTCGCGTGTGGTCGTACTCCCCGGCCATGTGCACCCAACGCTTGCCGACGAACGGGACGTCACACACCATGCGTGGTGTCGCGAAGCCCGGCATGTACCCGAGCAGGCCGTACTGCAGCGCCTGCGCCTCGGCGACGCTGGTCCGCCAGTGCTCAGCGTTGGGGATCATGTCGCACATGTAGAAGTAGTACGGCAGGATCTTGCCCTGGTCGAGCAGCGTGAAGCACAGCTCGAGGAGGTCGTTCACGGTGGCGTTCACGCCCCGGAGCAACACGCCCTGGTTGCGCACGTCGCGGAACCCGGAGTCCAGCACCATCTGGGCCGCATCGCGAACCAGTGGTGTCACCGAGTTTGCATGGTTCACGTGGGTGTGCACCGCGATGTCGACGCCACGAGCGACGGCGCGCTGGCCCATGCGGGCGAAGGCAGCTCGGACATCGTCCTGCAGGAAGTGCTGTGGCAGACCCATGAGGCCCTTCGTCGCGATCCGGATATCTCGGACGTTCTCGATGTCCAGTAGCGACATCACGAAGGCCTCGAGTCGCTTCACGGGCACGTTGGCCATGTCACCGCCCGACACCACGACATCACGGACCTGCGGGGTCGCGCGGAGATAGTCGAGCATGGCGTCCCAGCGTTCGTTCTGCTTCGTCTCGAACTTGTACTTGAGGACCTGCAGCGTGTCGTTGCCGACCAGGTCCATACGCGTGCAGTGGCCGCAGTACTGGGGACACGTGGGGATCAGCTCGGCGAGCACCTTCGTGGGGTACCGGTGCGTCAGGCCCTCGACGGCCCACATGTCTGCCTCGTGCAGCGAGTCGCGGGATGACAGCGGGTGGCTCGGCCACTCCGTTTCCCGTTCCGACAACGCAGGTGCCATGTAGCGACGGATCGGATCACCCCGAAGGTCGTCCTCGCGCATCGTGTTGATCATCTGCGGCGGCAGGAGCATCGACATCGTCGCGCGTTCTTCTTGGTCGCGTCGGATGTCCTCGAGCAGTTCCTCGTCGAGGAACGGGCCGAGGGCTTCGGCGAACTCCTTGAGGTTCTTCGCGGTGTGGGCACGCTGCCACTGCGCGGACTCCCACTGTTCCTTGGTGACGTCCTTGTATCCGGGCAAACGGGTCCAGTCCGGCTCGACGAACTCACGCTGCAACGGGTACGTGAAGGGTTGGTCGGCCGCGTGCGCGTGCGCGTCGCGGTGGCCGGGCCGCTCGTTGGTCGGCTGATGCAGATCTTCGACGATCGGTTGGTTCACGAGTGGGTGGAACTCCACGCTGCTCACGGATGACACCCCCTGGGTCTGTACGAACGCGTCACGAAGGTACGCGACACGCGCGACCGGACGTTTCGACTTCAGAGGGGATGATACCCGAACAGTATCCGGTTAGGCCAGTGCCTAGCCGAAGGATGTTCGGTTGCCCACGGGATCCCGAGCAGGGTCCGGGTGGGAGGGGAGCAGGGAGGCCGGCTCGTGTCAGCGGCGCCCGCCGCCGCGGCGGTTGTCATCCCGGCGTGGCCGACGTTCGATCCGGATCTCTGGGCCCTGCTTGGGGAGGCGAGCCTTCATGGGCGCGTGTCCGGTGCGCTCGAACTTGACCATGATGTGGTCGGCGTGCTGGTCGCGTTCCAGCTCTCGCCAGCCGTTCGACTCCAGATGCTTCAGACGGTTGGCCGCCGTCTTGCGGAGCTTGTCGCTCCCCGGCACCTTGACGTACAGACGTTCATGCAGGATCTCTCGGTAATCAGCCATAGGCCAGGAAGAGTAACAGTGACCGGCAGCAGCCGGGTGCCTTCCTTCAGGCGCGCACGAGTCGGGCCGATAGCAACAACGTATGGGGGGTCCTTCGGCTCGCGGAGAGGCCGTGCTGGCAGCTGCCATCGCCCTTGAGCGTGTGCTCCAGGGTGAAGGGTGGGTGAATCGGCTGGATGAGGTGCTCGAGCACCTCGGCTCGGCTGCGGGCGCCGACCGCGGCTTCATCTTCCAGAATATCCGCTCACCCGATGGGCGATTGTGGATGGATCTGGTCGCCGAATGGGACGGAGAGGAGGTGCGGCAGATCTTCGACGACCCCGGGAACCACCTCCACCCGTATGCGCCCGACTTCTCCCGTCGGATCGAGGTGTACGGATCGGGCGGATCCGTCGTGGGCCTGGTTGAGGCCCTTCCCGAACCCGAACGGAGCGTGTTGTCGGCAGAAGGGGTACGTTCGGTGGCTTCCGTCCCCGTGTTCATGAACGGGGAATGGTGGGGGTACCTGGGCTTCGACGACTGCACCGAGGATCGCTTCTGGGACGACGGAGAGGTCGACGCGCTGCGTCTCGTCGCATCGTCGCTGGGTGAGGCGCTGCGTCGAGATCGACACCAGGAAGCGGTGCGCTTCAGCGAGGACCAGTTCCGCTCCATGGTCGAACAGGGGCCAGCCGTGGTGTACATCGACAGTCCGGACGAATCGGCCTCATCCATGTACATCAGCCCGCAGATCGAGGAACTCCTCGGGTTCACGCCACAGGAGTGGTACGACGATCACGAGCTCTGGCCAAAGGTGCTGCACCCTGACGACAAGGTCCGCACCCTGGCGGAGAACGAGCGTCACAACGAGACAGGCGACCCCTTCAAGCTCGAGTACCGCATGTTCCACAAGGATGGGCACGTGGTGTGGGTCCATGACGAGGCGACCATGGTCCGAGATGGGCGAGGGATGTCTCGCTTCTCGCACGGCGTGATGATGGACATCTCCGACCGCAAGCGCGGCGACGAAGACGTCGCATTCCAGGCATATCACGACGAACTCACGGGCCTGCCGTCACGATCCATGTTCGAGGAACTGCTCGAGCTTTCCCTCGCTCGCGCCCGCCGTCACGAGGGGTCGGTGGCGGTGGCCTGTGTCGATGTGGACGACTTCAGGTTGGTGAACGATTCGCTGGGCCACGGCAGCGGCGACGAGTTGTTGAAGATGGTCGCCCATCGTCTCCGGGAGGCGACCCGCGAGACCGACCTGGTGGCCCGCCGGGGCGGTGACCAGTTCCTCATGCTGATCGCCGATCTCGAACGGGAGGCCACCGGTGACATGGACACGGCGGTCGTTCGGGCCGAAGCGGCAGCCCAACGCGTGCAACAGGCGATGACGGCGCCCTTCGAGGTCGATGGCACCGAGGTGTATCTGTCGGTGAGCGTGGGTATCAGTTTGTTCCCGCAGGACGCCGACGACGCGGGCAGCCTCCAACGCAACGCTGACGCCGCCATGTACGAGTCGAAGAAGGCGGGTCCGGCGGGCTTCGTGGTGTCCTCCCGGGGGGCGTTCGATTCTGCGGCCAAGCTGCAGTTCGTCACCCGTCTGCGCAAGGCGGTCGAGACCCAACGCTGGGCGCTGCACTACCAGCCGGTGGTGGAGCTGCAGACCGGCAGCATGACGGGGGTCGAAGCGCTGATCCGCTGGATCGAGCCGGACGGCACCATGGTGCCGCCGATCGAATTCATCCCGCTGGCCGAGGAGCTGGGCCTGATCGAGTTGATCGGCGACTGGGTCGTTCGTGAACTGGTGTATCAGGCACAGGCGTGGCGGGAGCTCGGTATCGACCTGGAGATCGGGTTCAACCTGTCGCCTCGGCAGTTCTGGCAGCCGGACCTATCCGAGCGCATACTGGCGCGGATCCTGGAGGGATCGATCGATCCGTCGCGGGTGCTGGTGGAGATCACGGAGACCTCGGCCATGATGGATCCGGACCGCGCGCAGCAGATCTTGTCGCAGCTGGACGCAGGCGGGCTCCGCATCGCGATCGATGACTTCGGCACGGGGTATTCGTCGCTGTCACGCCTCCGCGAGATGCCGGTCAGCGTGCTGAAGATCGACCGGTCCTTCGTCAGCAACGCCGACTCCGATGCACCGTCCGCCAGCATCGTGAGCGCCTTCCTCGAGCTCGCGCGAGGGCTGGGGATGACGACATTGGCCGAAGGTATCGAGACCGAGGCGGAGCTGGCCTTCCTGATCGAACGAGGCTGTGAACTTGGCCAGGGCTACCTGTTCTCCAGGCCGGTACCGCCGGAGGAGATCATCGCGTTCGCGCTCGGCGGGGTCCCACGACCGCAGGCCGTGATGCCGGTCCGCTGACTCGGTCAGCGAGCGGCGACCGCGCCCCTCGCCGCCGATGCGATCGAGGCCCCATCGATACCGGCCCACGCGCGCATCTGCTCCGCGGTGCCAGATCCTGGCATGTCGGTGACCGCCAACTTGTGGACCGAACCGCTCAGCGGACCCGTGGCGGCGATGGCACCGAGTACCGCGTCGCCGAGACCACCTTCGACGCGATGGTCCTCGGCCACCACCACGATGCCGGTCTCCTCGAGCGCGCGGCGGATCGTCGGCGCGTCGATGGGCTTGATGCTGTAGGCGTCGATCACGCGAGCGACGATGTGCTCGGTCGCGAGGGTGTCGGCTGCCTCCAGGCAGGTGTGCACGGTGATGCCAGCGCCGATCAGCGTGACCGCATCGTCGCCGGACGTGCGGATCGTCTTGGATCCACCGACAGGGAACTCCTCATCGGGGTCGTAGATCACAGGCGTGGCCTCGCGGGTGGTGCGCATGTAGGAGATGCCGGGGAGATCGCACATGGTGGTGACCAGCTTGATCGTGGCGTGACCGTCCGCCGGATAGAGCACGGTCGAGCCGTGGAGGGTTCGGAACATGGCCAAGTCCTCGACCGCCATCTGCGAGGGGCCGTCCTCCCCGATCGAGACGCCGGCGTGCGATCCGAACAGGCGCAGGTTCGCGCGGCTGATCGCACCCATGCGGACGAAATCGGCGGCTCGACTCAGGAACGCGCCGAAGGTGCCGGCGAACGCGGTCTTGCCGAGCGCCTGCAACCCCGTCTGAGCTCCCACCATGGCCTGCTCAGCGATGAACATCTGGACGAAGCGCTCCGGCGCCACGGCCTGGAAATCTTCGGTATGCGTGGAGTTGCCGACCTCGGCATCCAGCACGACCAGGTCGGGGCGATGGCCGGCGAGCCAGGCAAGCGCTTCGCCGAACGCCTTCCTGGTGGGAACGGGGTCGGTATAGGTCGGCGCCGGCTCGGCGTGCAACTCACCCAAGATCAAGGGCTTGAGATCCTCGGGGCCGGGGGGTGTGATGACGAGCGATCGGATGCCACCCAGTTCCTCGATAGCGGCACCCTCCTGATCGGCGGGAACTGCCTTCCCGTGCCACCCTTCATGGTTGGCCAGGAACGAGACACCGTGGCCCTTCTCGGTGCGCGCGACGATCAACGTCGGCCGGTCTGCGGCGCTCGCTTCTGTGTACGCGGCGTCGATCGACGTCACGTCGTGACCGTCGATCTCGATCGTGTGCCAGCCGAACGCCTGCGCGCGCTTCGCGTACGAGTCGAGATCCCAGCCGTGCATCGTCTCGCCGGTCTGGCCGAGGCGGTTCACGTCGATGATCGCCGTCAGGTTGTCGAGCCCGTAGAAGGCGGCGTGCTCGAACGCCTCCCACATGGAGCCCTCGGCCATCTCGCTGTCGCCGCAGAGCACCCACACGCGGTAGTCGAGCCGGTCGAGCCGCTTGCCGGCGAGCGCGACGCCGACGCCGATCGGCAGGCCCTGGCCGAGCGATCCGGTCGCCACGTCGACCCACGGGATGATCGGCGTCGGGTGTCCCTCGAGCCGGCTGCCGAGCTTGCGGAACGTGAGCAGCTCCTCGTCGGTGATCGCGCCGGCCGCCTTGAAGAGGGAGTAGACGAGCGGCGACGCGTGGCCCTTGGAGAAGATCAGGTGGTCGTTGCGTGGATCCTCGGGAGCGTCGAAGTCGTAGCGCAGGTACTTGTCCGCGAGGACGGCCATGAGGTCGGCCGCGGACATGGAAGAAGTCGGGTGGCCGGAGTTCGCGGCGGCGCTCGAGCGGACGGAGTCGACGCGCAGCTGCTGGCCCAGCTCGCGCCAGCGTTCGGCGTCTGTTGCGGTCATGGAGAGGGCCTTTCCGTCGAGGAGATCGGGAAACGCGATTCTATGGCTCCGCGAAGGGGTAGCCTTGGCCGCATGAAGGTCGCCGTCGCGTTCGACCACCGTGGCGTGAAGCTCCGCGAGCGGCTGCTCGGCGAACTGGCCGCGCTCGGGCACGACGCGCTCGATCTCGGCACCGACACCGACACGCCGCGCATCGACTATCCCGACAAGGCGCGTGAGCTCGGCGAGGCCATCCTGGCCGGAGAGGCCGAGCGCGGGATCCTCGTCTGCGGCTCCGGTGTCGGCGCCTCCGTGGCCGCGAACAAGATGAACGGGATTCGCGCGGCGGTCTGCCACGACACGTACTCGGCGGCGCAGGGCGTGACGCACGACGACA
>DATDJD010000190.1:0-4715 GCA_036520695.1 Actinomycetota bacterium | reverse complement strand
GCAGGGGATCGGAGCGACCGCTTGGTGATCAGGTGGGCCTTGGAGCGCGAACCCGGTCCCTGGCCGTTCCCCGACGACCGCGATCAGGTGCTGTTGCGCGCCGCGGGTCCGGCGGATCTGCCGAGGCCCGAGCGGTCCGATGAGGCCGAGCCGTCGACCGACGGTGTGGTGCGGATCGGCGTCCCTCGCGACTACGCCGCCCTTCGCCGGGTCGATCGAGGCTTGGCCGGCGCATGGCGAGATGCGACCGGCGACGTGCTCTCGCAGTGCTTCTCGCACGGGATGGAAGTGGTCGCTTTCGACGCGGACCTGGAGGGCGGCTACCCCCTCTACGCCCTCGCCGCGCCTGATGCCATCGCCGATTGGCCCGAGGATGTCGCTTAGGCGTGAGGGGAGCGGTTCGTGAAGGTTCGTAGGGTCGAGCTGAGGATCGTGGGGTTGCCGCTCGTGCGACCGTTCCGGACCAGCTTCGGGACGTCCACCGAGAAGGTGTGTGTGCTGGTACGGGTCGAGACCGACGACGCCGAAGGCTGGGGCGAATGCGTCGCCGATATCGAGCCGGGGTTCAGCGAGGAGTTCAACGAAGGAGCGTGGCTCGTCGTGCGAGACTTCCTGGCGCCGGCGTTGTTCGCAGCCGGCGACGTTGAGGTCGGTCGGCTCGACGAGATCTTCGCGTTCGTTCGGGGCAACCCCATGGCGAAGGCGGCGCTGATCAACGCGTGCGTCGATGCCGACCTGCGTGCCCACGAGACGTCGCTCGCCTCGTGGTTGGACGTGGAACGAACCCGGGTGGAGTGCGGGGTGTCGGTGGGGATCACCGCCACGACCGAGCAGCTGGTGGACCAGGTCGCCGGCTACCTCGCCGACGGCTATCGCCGGATCAAGCTGAAGATCGAACCTGGACTGGACGTCGAACGTGTCGGTGCGGTGCGATCGGCGAACCCCGACATCGCGCTCTCGGTCGATGCGAACGCGGCGTACGGGCTGGAGGACCTCGACGTCTTCCGTGCGCTCGATGCGTTCGACCTGTTGATGATCGAGCAGCCGCTGCACCACGATGACCTGGTCCGACATGCTGACCTGCAGTCCCAGATCGAGACCGCGGTGTGTCTGGACGAATCCATCCGATCGGTGGCTCGTGCTCAGGATGCGCTGCGGTTAGGTTCGTGCCGCATCATCAACATCAAGCAGGGGCGCGTGGGCGGTGTGCCGAACGCTCGTGGGGTCCACGACGTGGCTCGCGCCGCCGATGTGCCCGTCTGGTGTGGGGGCATGCTGGAAACCGGGGTCGGTCGTGCCCTCAACCTCGCGCTCGCCGCGATGCCGGGCTTCACCCTGCCGGGCGATACCAGCGCCTCGGCACGGTATTTCCCGGCCGACCTCACCGAGCCGTTCGTGATGGAACCCGATGGCACCATGGCCGTGCCCACCGGGCCCGGCATCGGAGTGACGCCCCTGCCCGAGCGCCTCGAAGCGTGCACGCTCCGGGTCGAGACGCTCCGTCCCTGAGCCATCCCCGGTTGCTTCGGAACACGTCTGCGTGGGACTAGGCTCGCGGATCATGGATCGCGAGCAGCCGCCTCCCCCCGATCTCCCACCCGCGCCTCCGGTGGATACGACGCCCGGGGTCGACATCGAGCCACCGCCACCACCTGGACGAAGGAGGACCGTCGCGATCGCGGCGGGGATCGTCGCCGCTGTCGCCCTTGCCGGCGGGGTCGGTGTCTTCCTCCTCTTGCGAGGCACCGGGGAGCAACTGCTGGACAAGCTTCCGGCCGACACGGATGTCGTCCTGACCGTGTACCTGGATCCCTCGGCGGGCCAGAAGGTGAATCTGCTCCGGATGGCCGACGAGATCCCTTCGCTGGGCTCGAGTGAGGAGATCACGCGGCAGATCGAGGGTGCGCTCGACGAGCCGCTGTCCATCTTGGGTCTGACGCATGAGGACATGGACTGGGTCGGCTCGCAGATCGCGATCGGCGTGAACGTCCCGGAGACAGATCCACCGGGCGACGCGCTGATCACCGTGTTGATCGCATCGGATGATGAAGCGGCGGCGTCTCGAACGATGGCGAAGCTGCGAGGAGACCCAGCCACCGGCGAGTGGCAACGCGAGGACCATGACGGCATCGAGGTGTGGGTCGGGAGTCAGGGGCCGGAACAGCAGGTGATCGCGTTGATCGATGGGGCGGTGGCATTCTCCAACTCGTCCTCAGCGATCGACGATGTGATCGCCGCATCTCGTGGGGACAGGGACACCCTCGCAGGGTCGACGAGCTTCCAGGAGGCGACCGCAGACCTGCCCGAAGGCAAGTTGGCTCTGGCATACGCCGATCCCGCTGAACTGTCGGCCTTCATCGAGAACATGCAGCCCACCGTCTTCGATCCTTCCGTCGGCAGCACGTCGCAGAGCCTCGAGGGCTTCACCGGCATGGCGATGAGCGTCTCGGCCGAAGAAGACGGGCTGGCGATGGACGTCCAGGTGACCTTCGATCCGGAGAAGTTGTCGCCGGTGACACGTGAAACCCTCACCGCACCGGCCCACGAGAACCCACTGTTGGCAGGGATCCCCTCCGACGCTCTCATGGTCATGTCGCAGCAGGGGTTGCGCGCCACGTTCGAGGGATTCCTCGAGCAGATCCGTCAGATGTCTCCCGAGACCGCGGCATCGATGGACGATGGGTTCGTCGAGGCGATGACCGGCGATCTCGCGATCGCCGCGATGCCCACCGGTGAGGCCGATCTGCTGTCGGGTGTGTTGATGGTGGGCACCAGCGACGAAGCCGCGATGAGGGATGCCATCAGCGCTTTCGTGCACGAGTTGGAGATCCCGAGATCGAAGTGGGAAACGACGGACCATGGAGGTGTCGAGGTCACCACCTTCGTCGACCGCAAGGCCACGACGCCGTACGTGTTCAGCTACGCGGTGTTCGACGGAGCTGCGGTGCTCGGCGCGTCCCCAGAGGCCGTGTTCGAGGCGATCGATGCCCGGGGGTCCGGCCCATCGATCGTGGACGATGAGCGCTACCTCGATGCCATGAGCGGCGTACCCAGCGGTGGCGGATCCATCTATGCGGACATCGACGGGTTGGCTTCGACGATCCGCGGTCAGCTTCCGCCCGGCCAGGTCGAAGGGTTCGATGCATCGGTGGGCGAGACGATGGATCACCTCGACGCGTTCGTGATGGGCACGGGATACTCGGACACCAGCGCGCACGTGCGGATGGTTCTGCGTGTCGGCTGACCCGTTCGATCCGCTGCTTGAGGTGGCCCTCGTGAGGCGGCACGATAGTGGGACGCCTCGGGTCAGGAGCCGGTCATGAAGAAGCGCGTCGTGCAAGCGGGTGAGTTCGAGGTCGTGGACGAGCGCGGCGCGGTTCGCTTGCGCATCGGCCTGTCCAACGATGAAGACCCGTTCTTCTCACTGTTGGCACCCGACGGACAGGTACGGATGCGGTTCGGTCTGTCCGGTGACGGCGCAGCCGGTCTCGCGATCGGTGACGAGAACGGCAAGGTTCGTGCCACGGTCGGACTGTCCAGCGACGGCTCCGCGAGCCTGGCGTTCGGGGACAAGAACGGCAAGATCCGGGCCAAGTTCGGACTTGCGCCGGAGGCTTCGCCCACCATGGGCATGCAGGTCAAGGACGGCGAACTGGCGCAGGTCTACAGCCTCGCCGAACAAGGCTCACCCACCCTGGGGCTCTACGACAACGCGGGCAAGGTGCGCGTTCGACTCGGGCTCGCCAGCGAGGGTTCGCCCGTACTCCGACTCCTGGACGCGGACGGCGAACTCCGCGCCGTGGTGGGTCTGGCCGCCGACGGTTCGCCGTTCGTCCAGTTCCTGGATGTGGAGAAACAACCCACCTGGACGATGCGCTAGTCGGCAGCCGCACACCCCGGGTCGGGCAGTCCAAGCCGGAGGGAGCGTCAGGGTATGGATGTCCGCCCCTCCACATCGAGTCGGGTCACCCTGTATTCGGCTTCGTTGCGCTGAATGCCGCACGAGACGACCTGAGGACACAGCGATCGCTGCACCTGGGCTCGCACGGTCGTGGTTCGGCCGAGGCCATCGATCGCTTCGAGCCTCACCGTCGCCAGGTTGCCGTCATCCGAGGTCTCCGCGATCTGCCCACTCCGGGTGCCTTCGCGCCACGACGAACCGATCCGGGCCCACGCCGCGGTCTCCGCCGCTTGCTCGAAAGCCGAGCCCAAGCCCCACCACCCACGATGATGCCGCAGGACGGACTGCGGTGAGTGATCGCCCTCCAACAGCCCCGGTGCAACCGACGGGTCCACGAATGCCCAGCTGTCGCCGGAAGGGAGATCGACCATGGTGGGCGCGAACCGGTGCCCGCCCAGGTGGCTGCTACGCCACAGCCGAACGTTGGGCTGATCCTCCGCCCAGGACGACAGCGCCTGCACCAGTTTCATCCCGATGGTCCCGCAGCACGCATCACGAGTGCCGTGGGTGCAGATGAGGATGTCGCGGATCTCGGATGGGATCGCCTGACCCAACTCGGATCCGGCAAGTCGTTCAGAAGGACCGTTCGGTCGGGCGTACTCGAAGGACGTCCGCTCCTGGGAAGGCCCGGGTACCACCGGCCAGATCGCCCGCACCACGGTTCCAGCTGCGTCATCGGGGCTGGTCGCGACCCGAGGATCGTCTTCCACCCGCGATGGCCATGGGGGTTCGACCTGGACGAACACGAATCGGT
>DATDJD010000189.1:0-9067 GCA_036520695.1 Actinomycetota bacterium | reverse complement strand
GAACGCCCGGCGTGAGCCAGACGTCCGGCTGCGGCTCGCCGTTCCCGGGACCGATCACCCTCCGGCCCCCTAGACGTTGAAGCGGATGTTGAGGATGTCGCCCTCGGCGACGACGTAGTCCTTGCCCTCTTGGCGAACCGTCCCCGCGGCCTTCGCGGCCGCCATCGATCCCGCCGACACCAGATCGTCGTAGGCGATCACCTCTGCCCGGATGAACCCGCGCTCCAGGTCGGTGTGGATCGCGCCGGCCGCTTCCGGCGCCTTCGCGCCGCGGCGAACCTCCCACGCCCGCGTCTCGTCCTCGCCGGTCGTGAGGAACGTGATCAGGTCCAACGCTCGGTAGCCGGCAGCGATCACGGTTTCCAGACCGGGTTCGCTGACGCCGAACTCCTCGAGCAGGGCGCGTGCTTCCTCGGGTTCCATCTCGGCCGTCTCAGCTTCGATCGAGGCGTACACGCCGACGGCGCCTACCGGAGCGAGTCCGTCGGGCACCGAGAGTCCTTCCTCCAGGTTGGCGATGACCGCTTCCGGCTTCAGCGTCAGCGGCGAGATCCCTCGCAGGTGAGCCGCGTCCTCATCGGACACACCGGCGTCCCGCAGTGGCGTCGTCGCATCGAGCGCTTCCTTGGCGTGGCGGAGCGCGTCCACCTCCGGGCCCGGCTTGCCGCGAGACTTCTTCTCTGCCTTCTCGAGCGCGCTCTCGATCACCGCGAGGTCGGCGAGCAGAAGCTCCGCGCGGACCGATTCGAGTTCGTCGGCTGGTGACGCGTCGGCGCCGAAGCACCGCAACACGACGGCAAGCGCATCGACCTCTCGGAGCTTCGCCAAGCCCTGCGCGCTCGACACCCCGCCAGGCACGTCCACGAATCGCACCTGGGCCTCGACCGTCTTCACGGAGGATTCGAGATCGGTGAGGACCTGGAGCCGTGGATCGGGTACCTGCACGACGGCGACGTTGGCTTGGCCGCCGTGGGAGCCTGCCCTCGTCATCGCCGTGAACAGCGTGGATTTCCCACTGAACGGCATGCCCACCAACCCGATGTCCTTCACGGTCGGCGAGCCTAACAGGGGGGTGGTGCCCACTCGGCGAAGGACGTTCGACCGGGCCTTCATCCACCGTTCGGCCCACACAACGAGCCCTTCGGCCGGTATGCCACTGGGCCTCGCGATGCCGATGAGGTCATCGAGACCGGGCGGGGTGGGGTGCCGCCAGACCCACCTCACTCCGCCGGGTCCGTTTCGCTGACGACGGGTTCGAGCAGGTCTGGCGAGGTACGTCCCGGTGGGTGGGGATCCGACGGCCCCGCCCACCGGGCCCTTTCTAGGTGAGGGCCGGGGCAAGCCCCGGGCCTACGTCAGGACTTGGTTTCCCAGAAGATCTTCGCGAGCTCGTCGATCGCGTCGAGCAGCTGCTGGCCCTGCGCCGGGTCGACGGACTTCTTGGATTCGCCCGCGAGCTTCGTGGCCTTCCAGAACTTGTCGTGCAGGTCCGGGAACTTCTCCACGTGCTCTGGCTTGAAGTAGTCGGTCCACAGCACCCACAGGTGCTCCTTGACCAGGTCGGCGCGCTCTTCCTTGATCGACACGGCGCGGTCCTTGAAGATCGAGTCATCGCTGCCCTGGAACTTCTCCTGGCACGCCTTCACCGATTCGGCTTCGATGCGCGCCTGCGCGGGGTCGTACACGCCGCACGGAAGGTCGCAGTGAGCGTGGACGGTACGTCGCGGCTTGAGGAATGCTTCCAACATGGAACCGCCTCCTTCGTCCGATGAGGGTCCGATCGACCCTGAACCCGAAACCTACCACCGTGGTCGGAAACCGTTGTCCGGTGCCGTCGCCGGCGTAGTGGTGGCCGCCGGCCTGGCGTGGGCGTGCCTCCGCTGGAAGCCGTCGCGGGTCGCGATCGAGGGTGGTTCCATGGCGCCGCTGCTGGCTCCCGGCGACTGGGCGCTCGTGGTCGCGCCACGTCGGTTCGAGTGCGGCGACGTCGTGGTGGTGGAACACCCGGGTCGTCCCGGCTACGAGATGGTGAAGCGCCTGGTCGGCGTCCCGGGCGATCGTGTCGCCGGCGGATCTCGCATCCTCGGCACCGATGAATATTGGGTCGAGGGAGATCTCGAAGCAGCGTCCACCGACAGCCGACAGTTCGGCAGCGTGACAGCCGATGAACTGAAGGCGAAGCTGGTCCTGATCTACTGGCCCAAGGACCGCCGTCGCCGGATCACGTAGATCGTGTAAGCGGCAGGTGACCCTAGGCACTTGCTCTCGGAAGAAGGACAACGAGGAGTTCCAACGATGCAGCCGCTTCCCCCAGCGATCCCACCGAGGCCCGATCTCGGCGGGTGGCCGGATACGTGGACTCCGAGGCCGCCCGAACCTGAGCGCCAACGTCGGTTCCCGGTGTGGGTGATCGGATCAGCGATCCTCACCGTCTTCTTCATGGGCGCCGCCGCTCTGGTGTCGTTCTTCACGCGGTACGACCCCGACGACCACACCCACGAATACGCATTCCTGGCCGCCGATGTGCGCGGTGAACCGATCCGCTGGAACCCCTGCGAGCCCATCCACTACGTGGTGAATCTTGGCCTGGCACCCGAGGGGTCCATGCAGGACGTGCAGGAGGCGGTCCGCCGCGTCTCGGCCGCGACAGGCATCGAGTTCGACTACGACGGGTCGAGCGACGAGGTCCCCGAGCGACGCCGGTTCGTCTACCAGCCCGACCGATACGGAGACCGATGGGCGCCGGTGCTGATCGCTTGGGTCGATCCGGACGACACCAACATCTCGTTCAAGCGCGATGGCCATACGGCTGCTGGCGTCGCAGCGCCCTTGGTGCCTGCCGACGGCGGTGACGTTCTCGTGAGCGGGTGGATCGCGATCAACCTGGCCGATCCCAACCCACCGGGGTTCACCTTCGTCGGCGCGCAGGGTCCTGTCGTGCTGCACGAACTCGGCCACGTGATGGGTCTCGACCATGTGGAGAGCACCGGGGAACTCATGGAGCCGTCGGGGGGCGGGGTCACCGACTTCGGTGCGGGCGACCTGGAAGGTTTGGAACGCCTCGGCCGTCAGCAAGGGTGTTTGACGACACCCCCTACCCCGGGCTAGCTGTCGTTCCCTCCGTCCGGACCGAACCGGATCGTGCGTGTGATGCCTATCGTCTCCAACAGCCGACGGTCGTGGGTCGCGATGACGAACGTCCCCGGGTAGGTGCGGAGCGCCTCCTCGATCTGTTCGATCGCCGCCAGGTCCAGGTGGTTCGTGGGTTCGTCGAGCAGGAGCAGGTTGGTGCGGCGTGCGACGAGCATCGCCAGGGCGGCCCGGGTGCGTTCGCCGGGGGAGAGCTCGGTCGCGGGTCGCTGCACGTCGTCGGCGCCCAGTTCGAACTTGGCCAACAGGGACCGGGCATCGGCACCTTTCGTGCCCGTCGTGCGCGCGATCATCGAAAGCAGGTCCTCGTCCGGCAGGAAGGGGTCTCGGTCCTGATCGACGATGCCCGGAACGACGCTAGGCCCCGATGACCTGACACCGCTCGACAACGGGAGATCACCCGCGATCGCGTGCAACAGGGTCGATTTCCCGCTGCCGTTGGGACCCACGAGCGCGAGCCGGTCACCGCGTGCGATATCCAGGTCGAGCGGTCCCAGACGGAACGACCCTCGGTCCACGCTGGCGTCCACCAGTCGCACAACCACGTCGCTGCCACGCGACGCCGGCGCCAGGTCCATCTTCAGCATCCAGCGGTCGCGCGGAGCATCGGGCACCTCGATGCGTTCGAGCTTCCGCTCGAGCTTGGCGGCGCCCGCCGCGTGGTTCTGCGCGCCCGAGGCCTTGGCGAACCGCACGTACTTATCGGGCTCATCCGAACGTGTGACGCGACCGACGGCGGCCGTCGAGTCCTGACGGATCTTCTGTGCGCTCCGTTGGAGTCGGGCCCGTTCGGCGATCGCCGAATGGTGCGCCACGCGGGCCTCCTCACGCCGTCGTTCCCGCTCGAGGACGTACTCGCTCCACGACCCCACGAACTCCGACGATCGCCGCGAGAACGGGTCGAGCTCGACGAAGCGGGTGACGCAGGCATCGAGGAAGGAGCGATCGTGTGAAACCACCACCACACCGCCGGGGAAACCGTTCACCAAGGCCTCGAGTCGCTCCAACGCTTCGGTGTCCAAGTTGTTCGTCGGCTCATCGAGCAAGAGGGTGTCGAACCGAGCGAGTTCTATCGCTGCGAGTGCAACCCGGGTCCGTTGCCCACACGAGAGCTCGTCGATGCGGCGGTCGAGCGACGTGAACCCCAGCTCGGCGGCGGTGGCCTTTGCGTGCGCCTCGAAGTCGTGCCCTCCGAGCCGATCGAACCGGTCGAGCGCATCGGTGTAGCGCTGGATCGAGTCGAGATCATCAGCTATGGCGTCGGTTGCCCGCCGCAACTCGACCTCGGCATCACCGACACCGGTCGCGCTCGCGAGGAACGACCGGATGGTGGCACCCGGCTCGCCACCGGGCTCCTGATCCAGCAGCCCCACGGTCATGGAAGGAGGCGATCGATGGACGGTGCCGGCATCGACGTGTTCGAGGCCCGCCAGGATCCGAAGCAGTGTCGACTTGCCGACACCGTTGGGGCCCAGCAACCCGATCCGGGAACCAGGTGCGACCACCACGCCCACGTGGTCGAGCACGACGGAGCCACCCTTGGATCTCGAAACGGAACGAGCGATCAGTTGGGAACGGGACGAGGCGACGGCCATACGACGACTCCGGAAAGGACTGGCGCGCAACGGCGCGCGGTTCGGTTCCTGGGCGGGGTCAGCGCTTCGTCATCGTGCCGGGAAGTCTAGCGTGGGTTATGGTGTTGCACCTGCAAATGATCTGCACACGCGAAGCCGGCATCGTGGGGGCCATGATCCCCGATCGCATCTGCTGTTCCTGTTGACCAGGGGCGGCCAGCGCGCCGCGAGTTCCTCGTTCCACTCGTCCCCCCCCACCGCACCGGAGGTGCACCGTGTCTACGTCTCCTTCCACCACCGTTTCCACCACCGTCGATGCCCGGGGGCAGTCGTGCCCGGGGCCGCTCGTCTCACTCGCGAAAGCGCTCGTTGGCGCCGAGAGCGGCGACCTGTTCGAGCTGTTGGCGACCGATCCCGGTTCGCGCTCCGACGTTCCCAGCTGGGCCGAGATCAGCGGCAACGAGTTGGTGGAATCGTCAGAGTCTCCTGGTGAGTTCCGCTACCTAGTGAGGAAGGCGTGAGGACGATGGCTGCTGAGACCGTCGCCACCGACACCGAGGCACCCACCTACGCCGAACTGCTCGCTCGCATCGAAGCGCTCGAGGCCGCGCAGCAGGGTTCGGTGAAGCAGAAGAACAAGATGACGATCATCGCGTGGGGCGGCGATCTCGATCGCATCTGGCCCACCACGATCCTGGCGACGACCGCCGCGGCCAGTGGCATGGAGTCCAGCGTGTTCTTCACGTTCTGGGGTCTGTTCGCGATCGTGAAGCCGGGTGTGCGCATCACCGGCGACAACTGGATGCAGAAGATGATGAGCGCCATGAACCCCGGCTCGGCGCAGAAGGCGAAGCTGTCGCGCTACCACTTCGCGGGCGCCGGCCCGACGATGTTCAAGAAGCTCGCCGACGACCATCAGGTCGACAAGCCCGAAACGTTGATCGCCACCGCGCAGGAACTCGGCGTGCACCTGATCCCGTGTCAGATGACGATGGATCTGCTCGGTCTCAAGCGAGCCGACCTGCTCGATGGACTCGAGGAGCCGATCGGGGCCGCGACCGCGATCGCCGAGATGCGCGACGCCGCGGTCTCGCTCTTCATCTGAACCGGCCGAGGGCAAGCTCCGGCCTAGACTGCGGTCGTGCCTGAGGACGAGCGGCCCGCCCACGACGTTCCGTTCCGAGAGGCCGCTCGGTTCTGGGTGAAGTTGGGGTTCATCAACTTCGGGGGGCCGGCGGGCCAGATCGCGTTGATGCACGACGAGATCGTCGAGAAGCGTCGCTGGGTATCGAACGGCCGGTTCCTCCACGCGCTGAACTACTGCATGCTGCTGCCCGGTCCCGAGGCGCAGCAGTTGGCCATCTACCTGGGGTGGCTGCTGCACAAGGTGCGTGGCGGGCTGGTGGCGGGCGTGATGTTCGTGTTGCCTAGCTTCTTCGTGCTGCTGGGACTGTCATGGCTGTACGTGGCGCACGGGGACGTGAGGTGGGTCTCGGGGATGCTCGCGGGACTTGCGCCGGCGGTGGTGGCCATCGTCCTGTCGGCCATGATCCGACTCGGGAAGAAGTCCCTCGCGAACGGGCTGATGGTGGCCGTCGCCATCGTGGCGTTCATCGCGATCTTCGTGGTCCACGTGCCGTTCCCTGTGATCGTGTTGAGTGCGGGGCTGGTCGGGTTGGCGGGCGGGGCGCTTCGACCAGACCTCTTCGAGGTGGGCGTGGTCGAGGAGCTCGAGGAGCAGGAGCGCACGGCGATCGCCGACGTTGGACCTCGGGCCGAGCACACGAGACCCACGGTGGTCCGTTCGGTCCTGACGTTGGTGTTGGGTCTGGTGATATGGCTGGTGCCGATCGCACTGGTGGCGGCGTGGCGTGGTCCGGGCGACACCCTGACGGAGATGGGGTGGTTCTTCAGTCGGGCGTCCCTGGTGACGTTCGGCGGGGCGTACGCGGTGCTCGCGTACGTGAACGTGGCGGCGGTCTCGACGTACGGCTGGCTCCTGCCCGGACAGATGGTGGTGGGACTCGGGTTGGCGGAGACGACGCCGGGCCCGCTGATCATGGTGCTGGAATTCGTGGGATTCGTGGGGGCGTATCAGAACCCGGGTGACCTGCCGGCGCTGGCAGCGGGTGTGCTGGGGGCGGTCGTGGTGGTGTGGGCGACGTTCGCTCCGTGCTTCCTGTGGATCTTCCTGGGCGCGCCGTACATCGAGGGCCTTCGTGGGAACCGACGGCTCGGCGCCGCGTTGGAGACCATCACGGCGGCGGTGGTCGGAGTGATCGGGAACCTCGCGCTCACGTTCTCGCTGTCGACGCTGTTCACCGAAGTGCGTGTCGAACGTGTGCTCGGCAGGTTCGACGTGGTGTGGCCCGTGTGGGCGAGCGTGGACCTGTTCGCTGTGGTGGTCGCCGGCGTGGCGTTCGTCGGTTTGTGGAAGCTGCGTTGGAAGGTCGTGCCGGTGATCGCTGCCAGCGCCGTCACGGGGCTGGTGGTGAAGGGGCTCCTGGGCTGGTGAGCGCGGACACGGTCTCTCTCGGTGGTCTCCCGCGGCGGGTCGTTGTGGGGCTAACGACAAACACCTGCGATCGGATCGTTAGGGTCCTAACGAGTCGCTGCGCGAAGAAGGCGACTCGGAGCCTGAGTCTCCCGCCAGGACGTCAGCCTCGACGGGCTCGGATGTTCAATCGCACGTAGTCGATCACCGGCCCCGGCATTCGGGCCGCAACCTGGCGCACGAACGCCCGCCGCGCTGCAGGATCCATCCCCGCTACGTGATCGCCGAGGCAGATCGTCTCCAGGTAGGGCTCCAGGTCGCTCGCCGGCAGTTCGGTCGGCTCATCGCTGAGCCAACACTCCACGTCGACGAACCCTGCAGCCACCAGTCGTTCCTGCGTCGCCGACGGGGTCGCGAAATGCTTCCGCCCTCGGAGATCTTCACCCATCTCTGCCAGCGCGCTCTCGATCGAGGCGATGTTCCCCTCCCCACCGCATTGCGCCGCCAGCTGGCCCCCGGGTCGCACCACCGCCGCCAAGCCGCGGAACAGCGCGTCGTGGTCCAGGATCCAATGGAACGTCGCCGTCGACAGCACCGCATCCACGATCGGCTCGATCGGAAGCGACGACGGAGACGCCAGGTCGGCCACCACGTACCCCACCCGGTCGCCGCCCAGCCGTTCCCGAGCGCGTTCGATCATGGCCACCGATCCGTCGAGCGCGATCACCCACCCGTGCGGCAAACGATCGCGCAACATCGACGTCACCTGGCCGGTGCCACACCCGGCGTCGAGCACGCGCTCATCGCCTCGCAGATCGAGCCATTCGAGGACGGCCGCGCCCCACGCGGTCATGGGGATCGGGAGCCGGTCGTAGGCGTCGGCGTCCCACTCGCGTGGGCCCTCGGTCGTCATGGCCCGAGGCTAGCGGTCCGCGGGGGCAGGGTCGCGAGACCCGGATCAAACGCCAAGGGTGCAGTTCAGGGGAGGAACTGCTGCGCGATCCGTGTGATCTGGCCACCCTGGACCGTGATCCAGTACGGGGCCGAAGCGTCGTAGTCGGTCTGCGCGGTTCCGTTCACGGCCTTGGCCAGGGCCGGGAAGTTGCCGGGCTTCGGCGCGCAACACGCATCGATGGGGATGTAGCGAACCGACACGACCTGGGCGACCCCCAGCGTCCGGAGTTTGGCGTTGTCGTTCACGATGCAATACCCGTTGGCGATGTCCGGCCCGCACGCATCGATCGCGTCCTGGTCCGTGTAGAAGTACGCCAAGTCGAACGTCAGTGACCACGAACCTTCCGCGACCGCCTCCTTCATGTAGACGAAGTGCCGTCCGTCATCGAGAACGGGACTTCCGCTCGGCGACGAACTCGCAGACGCGCTGGCGCTCGCGCTCGCACTCGGCGTCACCGTCGGTTCCCTCGTGGGCTTGGGTGAGCGCGAGACTGAAGGGCTCGGCGATGCAGACGGGTCGCCACCGCTGCGTGCCAGCAGGTAGCCGCCCCCGAACGCCAACAGCCCCAGAACGATCACACCGACGATCAACGCGTTGCGGCGTCGAGCGGCGGCGCCGCTCGGCGCGTGTCGTCCGTTCCCGTTCCGGTCGGCCATGGCTGCACGATACCGGCCACCCATGGCGAACCCGTGCAGCCACCGGGACGAACGGGTCGGTCCCGGCGTCGAGCACTACCATCGAAGGGTGACTTCTCGTGCCAGCGCCGCGCTCTCGCGAACCCTCTCGTCGCTCCGTGAGTCGCGCAACTTCCGCCTGTACCTGACGGGCCAGACGATCTCAGCCATCGGCATGTGGATGAACTTCACTGCCTCGGCGTGGTTGGTGCTGGACCTG
>DATDJD010000188.1:0-3652 GCA_036520695.1 Actinomycetota bacterium | reverse complement strand
GTGGTTGGCCGCCTGATTCACCATGGCGGCCACCGCGGCATCGAATAGCGACACGCTGACGTGTCGGCCGTGTCCGGTTCGCTCACGTTCCAGCAGCGCCGCCTGGATGCCCACGGTGGCGTAGAGCCCAGTGATCACATCCAGGAGGGCGACCCCCGTCTTCGTGGGTTCGCCGTCGGGTTCACCGGTCACACTCATCAGGCCCGACAGCGCCTGGACGATGATGTCGTAGCCGGGACGGCTCGTGGTACCGGGCGCATCATCGCCGAACGCCGTGAGAGAACACGTGACGAGCCGGGTGTTGCTCGCACGAAGATCGTCCAACGACAACCCCAACTCGGTCATCAGTCCCGGCCGGAAGTTCTCGATCAGCACATCGGCTGCTCCGGCGAGTCGGCGGACCGACTCCACACCCGAGGGGTCTTTGAGGTCGAGGACGACCGAGCGCTTGTTGCGGTTGAGCGAGAGGAAGTAGGCGGCGTCATCGCCGGCGAACGGTGGCCCCCACTGCCGGGTGTCGTCTCCGGTGCCAGGACGCTCGACCTTCACGACGTCGGCCCCGAGGTCGCCGAGGGTCATCGTGGCGAGCGGCCCGGCCAGCACGCGAGACAGGTCCAGGACCCGGAGACCGGCGAGTGGGGCCGGGCCCGAAGGAGTCCCCCGACCCTCGTGAGGCCAGTCCTGCGCGTTCACGCGCGAAGCCTACCCGTTCCACCGAGGCGCACTGGTCGAGTCCGCTCCGTGTGCGGCATGATTGCGGGGTGAACGAGCAAAGCCTGGAGCGGGTGAACTCCTTCCTGGCCGCTGCATCGGCGCAGACCGAGGTGGGTGAGGTCCTCGATGTCACGCCGGCGGAGATCGGTCGTGAGCTCGGGTTCCCCGACGCGCTGTCGACAGCGCGCGCGGTGCGTGCCCTGATCGCCCGCAAACGTTTGGAGCCCGCGATGGGTTCCTACCGATTGCTCGATGCCCGTCCCGTCGATGCCGCCGAGAAGGAGGCGCTGGGGCGACGTCCTCGCAAGACTCGTGCCCGTTCAGAGAACGGCGATGGCCCGCGGAGCGGCCGGCCCTCCGGGGGAGCCGCGTACTCGGATATGGGCCGGGCAGTCGTGGACAGGGTGGTCGAGCTGGGACGCGAAGCTGCCGAGCTTCGAGCCAGCTTGCGTGCCGCGCGTGAGGACGCGCGAGAAGCGCGGCAGACGCGGGACGAGGCGACGTCCCGCGTGCGATCGCTCGCAGAGAAGAATCGCGAGCTGGAAGCCCGGGCGGAGATGGCGGAGTCGAACCTGCGCACGCTGCTGGCCACCGCCAAAGTCAAGGAGACCACCGCGAAGGATGCGCCCGTCTCGGATACCGAGATGGCGGCGATCCTGGGGATCTTGAAGGAGAACGGCGACCAGGACGATCCGCCTGCGCCACCTGCGGGCTAGTCCGGTTCGACCGTCGCCGTTCGTTCGTGCGCGGCGTAGCACGCGGCGAGGTGTGCGGGCGCGAGTTCCTCCAACTGCAGGTCCTCGCCACGGCATCGAGCCTCGATCCCCATCTGGGCCGCCTTGCCCGATGACACGACGGGACACCGGGGATGGAACCGACACCCCTCGGGGATGCGGGTGGGATCAGGCGGTTCACCGGCCAGGATAGGTCGTTGCAGACCCCCGGCTTCTGGCACCACGTCGAGGAGTGCTTTCGTGTACGGGTGGTAGGGGTTCAGGAGCACGTCTTCGGCCGGACCGATCTCGACGATCCGCCCCAGATACATGATCGCGACGCGATCAGCGACGGTCCAGGCGAGGCCGAGGTCGTGGGTGACGATGATGATCGAAAGCCCGAGCTCGTCGCGGAGCTTCATGAGGAGCTGGAGGATCTCACCTCGAACCGAGGCATCCAGGTTCGAGACCGGCTCGTCTGCGACGATCACCTCGGGGTCGAGCACCATGGCACCCGCGATCACGACGCGTTGGCGTTGCCCACCCGACAGCTCATGTGGGTAGCTGAGGAAGAATCGCTCCGGAGGACGGAGCCCAGCGTTGGAGAGCGCTTGAGCGACGAGCCGTTCCTCGGTCTCGCCGTTCGGACCCCGGTGGATCCGGTGGATCCGCAGACCCTCGGCGACGATCTCGTAGATCGTCTTGCGTGGGTTCAGCGTGCCGGTCGGATCCTGGAACACCATCTGAACCCGCCGACGGTAGGCCTTGAGGTCCCTCGAGAGCGGCTGACCCTCGAAGAGTATCCGTCCTGCATCGACCGGTTGCAGCCCCATGATCGCTCGGGCGGTCGTTGTCTTGCCACACCCGGATTCGCCGGCGAGGGCAAGCACTTCCCCGCGTTTGAGCTCGAACGACACCCCGTCGACCGCTCGAGAGAGGGCACCCTTCGCCCCTCGAAGTCCGGCGAGGAAGCTCACACGTCCGCGGAACGTCACATGCAGGTCTTCGACCTCGACCACGGTCTCGTCGGAGCGCGTGAGCTCCGTCGCGGGGCCTTGTGGCGGCGGGGGGATCTCGGTCCGGCTCATCGTGCGACCTCCGCCGAGTCTCCGACCAGCACGCAGGCAGCCTTGCGCCGATCCCCGGCCACCACCAGTTGTGGTTCGGTCGTCGAACACGTGTCGAACGGCGTCGGGAGACGTTCCATCGCGTCCTTAAGCCGTTCGGGATCCCGGATGGCTTCCGGATCGACGGCCTTCACCGCTTCGGCGAGTCGAGGACACCGGGGGTGGAAGGAACAGCCGGTCGGCATGTTGGCGGGGTCGGGTGGGTCTCCGCCGAGGCCGGACGGCTTGCCACGGAACCTCCGATCACCGATCTCGGGAAAGGCCGCCGCGAGGGCTTCGGTGTACGGGTGCTGAGGGGAGTGGAAGACCGTGTCGGCTGGTCCCTCCTCGATGATCTTGCCCGCGTACATGATCGCCAGTCGGTCCGATGTCTCCACGAGCACCGAGAGGTCGTGCGTGATGAAGATCATGGAAAGCCCGAGATCGGCTTGGAGTTTCTTCATGAGGCGCAACACCTGTGCCTGCACCATGACGTCGAGGGCGGTCGTGGGTTCGTCGGCGATCACGAGGGAAGGCGAACAGGCCAATGCCATCGCGATCATCACCCGCTGCTTCTGGCCACCAGAGAGCTCGTGCGGATAGTCCTTGGCCCGGCGGGGGGGGAGATTCACCTGCTCGAGCAGGGACCCCACACGGACCTTGGCCTCCCGCTCGCCTCCTTGTTGGTGCACCAGGATCGCCTCCGCGATCTGGTCACCGATCGTCTGAACGGGGTTCATCGCGTGCATCGCACCTTGGAAGATGATCGAAGCGCCTGACCATCGGACGGCTCGCAGTTTGCCGGGACTCAGCGACAACACGTCCTGGCCGTCGAGCTCGATCTTTCCCTCGATCTCCGTCTTGGACGGGAGGAGCCGCAGGATCGCGCTCGCGATCGTCGACTTGCCGCACCCGGACTCGCCGGCGAGGCCCACGACCTCGCCCTTCTCGATCTCCAGGTTCACGCCTCGGACGGCGGGTACGCCTCCGGCGGAGGTTTGGTACGTGACCTTGAGGTCCTCAAGCGTCAGGACGCTCATCGGTCCCTCAACTTGGGGCTCAGGATCTCATCCAGGGCATACCCACACATCGTGAACGACAACGTGACCATCACGATCG
>DATDJD010000187.1:0-11509 GCA_036520695.1 Actinomycetota bacterium | reverse complement strand
CACCGCGGTCGAAGCTGCCGAGGAACCGATCGCGAGCTGGACCGCGATAGGTCCCACGAGATCGAGTGGCCCGTCGAGCGCTGCCGACGTGAACGTGACGACGTCGGACCGGGTCTCGATCTCGGTCTCGTCGGGACACTCGTGGAGGAACGCGAAGGGGTCGGTAACGGTAGAGGGCACGAGATCCATGGGGTCGTGCACCCAGCGAGCGATCGTCGAGGTGGCGTCGGGCTCGGGTCCCAGCGCACCCCCATCTGCGTTCGCCGTCGCTCGATCGGCCGCGATCGGGTAGAGGCGCATCTCCCGGGCTCCAGGGGGTGGCCAGCTCTCGGCGGTGCGCCATGCGTCGTTGCCTTGGTGCCACCGGACCCGCGGGAACGCGATGTCCATCCCCTTGAGGAACACGTCGAAGAAGTCGATGGCGTTGCCGATGTAGGTGGGCAGCATCCGGGCGAGCGCTTCGGCGTCGGTGTTGTGGTCATCCTCGGGACCCACGGGAACCTGTTCCAGCGAGTAGTTCTCGTGATCGGTCGAGTTCATGTCCAAGTACTGCAGCCCGGCGACGTCGGGCCGAGCGATCAACGCCTCGTAGTCGCGCATCTGCTCCGGCAGCAGGTTGTCGAACCAGCCACCGGTGTGCAGCACGGGGATCGTCAACGCGTCGAACGGATGCCGCTTCGGGAACGGCGCGAGGTTCTCCCCGATCCTCGACTTCTCCACGAGCGAATCGAAACTGGCGGAGCGTTCGCCCACCGCGTCGAAACCCGCATCGAACACCTCTGCCAGCGGTCGGTGGGCCCAGTCGACGTCCCAATCGAGCATCCACTTGTTGAGCCAGCAGGTGGCCAAGTAGTGACCCATGTACAGCGGGATGACCGACTCCGGTTCGAACGTGCCGGCGAGGTCGGCACTCGTCACCCGAGGCACGATCGCCTTGAGGGCCGGGTGTTCGCTCGCGACGGCTGCCCACTGCGTGTACCCGTAGTAGGAATCGCCCCACATGCCCACGTTCCCGTCACACCACGGCTGGGCGACCAACCACTCGAGCGTGTCGTACCCATCGTCGATCTCGTGGACGAACGCCACGGTCTCGCCCTCCGAGCGGAACTTGCCGCGCACGTCTTGGGCCACGAAGACGTAGCCGCGATCGGTGAAGAACGGCGCGATCTCCGGCATGAACGTGTACCGCCCGGCCTTGTCGTAGGGCAGGCGAACGAGCACCACGGGAAGCGGACCGGGTTCCGTAGGGAGGTAGACATCGGTCGCGAGGCGGACCCCATCGCGCATCGGAACCATGACCTGCTCCGCGCGCGGGTCGAGAGGGGCGTTTCCTTGTACATCGACCTGGATCGGCATGGGCATCTCCTCACGGATGGTCGCGCGACGGCCGAGTATAGGGGCGGACCTGAGCCCCAGCGGATGTGCTGGGAGATGTGGGACCATGAGTGTCCGCACGGCTGGCCTTCGACCTGGGACGACGCAGTTGGCCGAGACCACGAAACGGACTCCCCGCTCCCTTGCTTTGGTGGTGCTCGCCGCCGGGAAGGGAACTCGCATGAAGTCCTCCCTTCCCAAGGTGCTACATCCCGTCGCGGGCAAGCCGATCCTCTGGCACGTGATACAGGCGGGCCTGGCCGCCAAGCCCACGAAGATCGTCGTGGTCGTCGGTCACGATGCCGAGCTGATCGAGGCCGAGGTTCGGTCGTGGGACCTGAGCCCGAAGCCAGTCTTCGTGGTGCAGCGACCGCAACGAGGAACGGCCCACGCGGTGCAGGTCGCACGGAAGGCGGTGGGCCGGGTCAGCGACGTCGTCGTCGCGAACGGCGACTTCGACCCCGTGACCCCTGACGACGTCCGGGCCTTGATCCGCTCGCACCGGCGTTCGGGAGCGGCGGCGACGCTGCTCACATCGATCATGGACGATCCCGGTACCTACGGTCGGGTGATCCGCGATGCGCGTGGGCGTTTCATCGAGATCGATGAGGACCGCGCCACCCCGGGCGCCGAGGACATCGACGAGGTCGCGACCAACTGGATCGCGTTCGCTCCACGTGCGTTGTTCGCATCGCTGCCGCTGATCGACGCCAAGACGAGGCAGAAGGAGCGCTATCTCAACCGGATCTATCCGTTGATGCGGGAACGGGGTGAGCGTGTCAACGCGATCCTCGCGGACACCGGCGGCGCCATGGGCGCGAATTCGCTCGCCGGCCTCGCCGGTCTCGAACGGTTGATGCGCGGGCGCATCAACGCCGCGCATATGGCGAACGGCGTGACGCTGGTTGACCCGGAGACGACCTACATCGGTGCGGACGTCTCGATCGGTCCTGGCACCGTGATCAGGCCCATGAGTTTCCTGGAAGGCGCGACCACGATCGGCGAGGGTTGCGACATCGGCC
This sequence comes from Actinomycetota bacterium, assembly GCA_036520695.1. Lineage (GTDB taxonomy): Bacteria > Actinomycetota > UBA4738 > UBA4738 > HRBIN12 > JAOUEA01. The sequence continues at coordinate 9,113 of DATDJD010000187.1, read as the reverse complement.
CCTCGACGAGATTGATCGACACCGAGGTGGGCGACCGATGCAGGGTCACGTTCGCCGTGGCGAACCTGGCGGTCCTGGGCGACGACGTCGACGCGGGGCCGTTCGCCTATCTACGGGCGGGCACTGAGCTGGCCGAGGGCGTGCATGTGGGCACCTACGTCGAGATCAAGGGCTCGACGGTGGGCGAGGGTTCCAAGGTGCCGCACCTGTCGTACGTGGGGGACGCGTCGATCGGGGCCGATACCAACATCGGGGCGGCCACCGTGTTCGTGAACTACGACGGCTATACGAAGCACCGGACGGACGTGGGGGACCGGGTACGCATCGGCTCGGATACGATGCTGGTGGCGCCGGTATCGGTGGGCGACGGCGCCGTCACGGGGGCCGGTTCGGTGATCACGAAGGACGTGCCCGCGGGTGCCTTGGCGGTGGCGCGCGGGGAGCAACGAACGGTCGAGGGCTACCGCGAACGACAGGACGCGAAGCGCGCGGCGAAGCCGAGGTCGAAGACCAAGTCCAAGCGCATCGCCAAGGGACAGGGGGCGTAGCGAGACCGTGGAGATCATCACCAAGAAACGGATGATGCTGTTCACCGGCACGATCCACCCGGCGTTGGGGCACGAGATCGCCGACTGCCTCAGCATCCCGGTGAGCCCGGCCGAGCTCTTCCGGTTCGCCTCGGGTGAGATCTACTTCCGTGCCGAGGAGAGCGTGCGGGGCGCCGACGTGTTCGTCGTGCAGACCCACTACGAGCCCGTCAACGAAGCCTTGATGGAGCAGCTGATCATGATCGACGCGATGAAACGCGCGTCGGCCAAGCGCATCACCGCGGTGGTTCCCTACTACGGCTACTCGCGTCAGGACCACAAGGCGTTGTCGCGCGAACCCATCAGCGCGAAGCTGGTGGCCGACCTACTCTCGACCGCCGGAGCCGACCGGGTGATCTCGGTGGACCTGCACTCGGGCCAGATCCAGGGCTACTTCGACTGCCCGTTCGACCACCTGACCGCGTTGCCGATCTTGTCCAACCACTTCAAGGACACGCTGGGTCTGCACGGCGAGGACCTGGTGGTCGTGGCGCCCGATGCCGGGCGCATCAAGACCGCGGAGAAGCTCCGCGAATACCTGCACGCAGACCTGGCGTTCCTCTACAAGCGGCGCAGCCGGCACGAAGCGCACAAGATCGAAGAGATGGCGGTGGTCGGTGAGGTCGAAGGCAGGCCATGCGTGATCGTCGACGACATGATCGACACCGCGTCCACGATCTCCAAGGGCGTGCACGCGCTCGCCGAGATGGGCGCCGGGCCCATCTACGTCGGGGCCACCCACGGGATCTTCAGCGGCAAGGCACGCCAATCACTCGAAGAGGCGCCGATCGAACAGGTCGTCGTCACCAACACGGTGCCGATCCCCGACGAACGCAGTTTCGACAAGCTGAAGGTGCTCTCGATCGCCCCGCTGATCGCGAGCGGCCTTCGTGCCGTGTTCGAAGACAGCAGCGTCAGCGAGATCTTCGGCGGCGCCAACCAGGTCTGACGAACCCGTTGGGGATCCGCGAACGCTGCGCGGCGAGGACCGAGCGATTTCCGTACACTCTGGAGGTTCGTTCGCAGCACCCAACGCCTCCCCTGACGTAAGGATCCTGTGTCGCTATGGAAACGAAGCTCACCGCCCAACGACGTGAAGACTCCGGCAAAGGGGTCGCCCGCAAGCTCCGCTCGGCCGGCCGCGTGCCCGCCGTGCTGTACGGCCAGGGGATCGAGGCGACGCCACTGACCGTCGACGCTCGCGAGTTGACCCGGTTGCTGCACTCCGGTGCAGGGTCCAACGTCTTGGTCGACCTGGTGGTCGATGACACCGAGCACCTCGCGATCCCGCGTGAGATCCAGCGCGATCACATCCACGCTCGGTTCATCCACGTCGACTTCCTGGCGGTCAGCCGCACCCAGACGATCACGGTCAACGTGCCCGTCGTCGAGACCGGCGAGGCCGCCGGTATCAAGGAAGGCGGCGTCGTTGAGCACCACCTGCGCGAGCTGCAGGTCGAGTGCCTGCCGCAGGACGTGCCCGACCAGATCGAGATCGACATCACCCACGTCGAGCTGGGCGGCATGATCCACGTCAGCGACGTCACGGCGCCTGCCGGCGTCACGATCCTCACGAATCTCGAGGACGCGGTCCTGTCGATCATCACTCCCGCCGTGCTCCGCGTCGACGCCGACCTGTCGGTGCCCGGCGAGGAAGGCGTGGAGGGCGAGCCGGTCGCCGAGGACGAGGCCGAGGGCGAAGCCGTCGAAGGCGAGCCCGGCGCGACGCCGGCCGCCGATGGCGAGGGCGATGCGCCTGCCACCGAGGAGGGTGGCGACAGCTAGCTCATGGCATGGCTCGTCGCCGGACTGGGCAACCCCGGCGATCGGTACGCGAACACCCGGCACAACCTCGGCCGGATGGTCGTGGAGGAGCTGGCGCGTTCCGATCGCGAACGGTTCAAGAAGGTCCGCTTCCTGCCGGCCGAGCTGGCCGAGATCCACGAGGGGAGCGACCACATCCTGCTCGTGAGGTCCACCCATTTCATGAACGAGTCGGGGCCTTCCTACGCCGGGGTCGCCAAGAAGCGCGATGTCGAACCCGATCACGTGATCGCGGTGCACGATGAATTGGACATCGATGCCGGCACGCTCCGCGTCAAGCTGGGTGGTGGCACCGGTGGACACAACGGGTTGCGGTCGCTCGAGCGTTCCCTGCGCACGAAGGACTTCCTGCGGGTGCGGGTAGGGATCGGACGCCCGCCCGGGCGACAAGATCCCGCCGACTTCGTCCTGGATCCGATCCAGAAACGACTCGACGCCGACGTCGCGATCTGGGTCGATCGCGCCGCCGACGCCGTCCGTTCGTTGGTCGCAGAGGGCTTGTCTGCGACCCAGGACCGGTTCAACGGCGGGGCACCTGCGAACTGACCTCGGCCCGGGTAGCATGCCCTGCTGGAGGCCCCGTCGCATCGCGGCGAGGCCTGTTCATGGTGTGCGGACCCTCGATGGAGGCACGTGAGCCTGCAGGAGACGTTGGAGACCCTGATCGGGTCCGAACCGTTCGAGCGGCTGTTGCTCGAGCGTGCCCGGCCGATACTGGCTCGGGCCGAAGCCGGTCAACCGCTGGTGATCGCCGCGATCGCGAGCGCACTTGACCTTCCCACCATGGCGGTGGCGGCCGGCCCCCGCGAGGCAGAAGCCGTCGCAGCCGACGTCGGGGCGTTCCTCGGCACCGATCGTGTCGCGCTGCTCCCGGCGTGGGAATCCTTGCCGTACGAACAGATCTCACCGTCGCCCGAAGTGTCCGCTCGCCGTGATGCTGCGGTTCGCCGGCTCCGTGAGGCCGCCGGTGCCTTCGTCGTCGTGGTGCCCGCGCTCGCCGCGATGCAGGGCACGATCCCCACCCTGGGCACGGTGCGTCCGACGCAGCTGGTCAGCGGCAGCGAGGTCTCGCCCGATGACCTCGCTGCACGACTCGTGGATCTCGGGTATTCGCGTGCCGACATCGTGGAGCACCGTGGGGAGTTCGCGGTCCGAGGTGGCGTGATCGACGTCTTCCCGGGCACCGCCCGGCGCCCGGTTCGGTTGGAGTTCTGGGGCGACGAGATCGAGTCGCTCCGCGAGTTCGTGCCGTCGACCCAGCTGTCCACCGACAAGGTCGCGTCGGTCGACGTACCGCCGGTGCGTGAGCTGATCCCCGACGATGACCTCCGCGCCCGGGCGCACGAACGGGCTCAGGATCACGCGGACCGTTTCGCCGACCCGCTGCAGCGCCTCGCCGACGGATTGTTCGTGGAAGGTGCTGAATCGCTCGCGCCGTTGCTGTTCGACGAGATGCCCACGCCGGCCTCGTTGCTGCCCGATGGAGCGTGGGTCGTCCTGTCGGACGCCCACCGAACGCTCGATCGCGCGCGGCAGGCCCACCAGGAAGGCGAAGCGCTCGCGGAGGCGATCGAGTGGCCCGGCGCTCGGGCGCTCCTCTCACTCGATGATGCGCTCGGGCACCGCGTGCAGGTGCAGCTCACCGAGTTCGCCGAGGGGCTGGATCTGGGCATCACGTCCTGGGGGACCGCGCAGGGCAACGCCGCCGAGATCGCTGCCCGTGTGCGCGACCTGACGACGCGTGACTACCGCGTCGTGGTCTCGGCTCGCGGGCATGGTTCGTTGGAGCGCGCCCGCGAGGTGATCGGTGATGTCGGCATCGACGCCGTCGAGTCGCCGCTGGCCTCCGGATTCGTGTTCGAAGCGGGGAGGCTCGCCCTCGCCACCGAGGAGGACCTCTTCGGCTCGCGCCGGCACACCCGCGTCGCGCCACGCTTCACTCGCCGGCGCACCGATTCGATCGCCGACGAGCTGGAGCCCGGTGACTACGCCGTCCACCGGATCCACGGTGTGAGCCGATATGTGGGCATCACCCACCGAGAGCTGGCGGGCGCTGAGCGGGACTACCTGATCCTGGAGTACGCGCAGGGCGACAAGCTGTTCGTGCCCTCTGACCAGGTGGGCATGGTCGCGAAGTACATCGGTGGTGACGCTCCTCGTCTGCACCGTATGGGCGGCAGCGATTGGGCGCGCGCGACGACGAAGGTCAAGCGTGCCGTCAAGGACATGGCGGGGGAGTTGGTCCGGCTCTACACGGTGCGCTTGTCGGTGCCGGGCCATGCGTTCGGCCCCGATACGCCTTGGCAACAAGAGCTGGAGGATGCGTTCGAGCACGAGGAGACCGGCGACCAACTCACCGCGATCGACGAGGTGAAGCGCGACATGGAGCTGGTCAAACCCATGGACCGTTTGATCTGCGGCGACGTGGGATTCGGCAAGACCGAGATCGCCTTGCGGGCGGCCTTCAAGGCGGTCATGGAGGGCAAACAGGTCGCGGTGCTGGTGCCCACGACCCTGCTCGCCGAACAGCACTTCATCACCTTCTCCGAACGGTTCGCGCCGTTCCCGGTCACCGTGAAGATGTTGAGCCGGTTCGTGGGCCCGACCGAGCAGAAGCAGACCGTGGAGGACATCAAGGCGGGCAAGGTCGACGTCGTGATCGGCACCCATCGGCTCTTGGGCAAGGACATGGCGTTCCAGGACCTCGGCTTGTTGGTCGTCGACGAGGAACAGCGGTTCGGGGTGGCGCACAAGGAACGGTTGAAGCAGTTCCGCGCGAGCGTCGACGTGCTCACGATGACGGCCACGCCGATCCCTCGAACGCTGGAGATGGCGCTCACCGGTATCCGCGAGATGAGCACGATCGATACACCGCCCGAGGATCGCCAGCCGGTCCTGACCTATGTCGGCAGTTACGACGAGGGCCTCGCTGTCGGTGCCGTGAAGCGTGAGCTGTTGCGTGAAGGTCAGGTGTTCTGGGTCCACAACCGGGTCGCGACGATCGACCGGCAGGCGGCGTGGCTGCAGGAACAGCTCCCCGAAGCGCGCGTCGTCACGGCCCACGGCAAGATGGACGAGGACCTGCTCGAGAAACAGATGATGAAGTTCTGGAACCGCGAGGCCGACGTGCTGGTCTGCACGGTGATCATCGAGAGTGGGCTCGACGTTCCCAACGCCAACACGTTGATCGTGGACCGGGCCGACACCCTGGGGTTGTCGCAGATGTACCAGTTGCGAGGACGTGTGGGACGTAGCACCGACCGGGCCTTCGCGTACTTCTTCTTCCCGCCGCAGCGAGAGATGACCGACGAAGCGCGAGAGCGCCTCGCCACGATCAGCGCGAACCAAGCCCTGGGGAGCGGGTTCCGCATCGCCCTGCGCGATCTGGAGATCCGGGGGGCGGGCAACCTGCTCGGTGCGGAGCAGAGCGGGCACATCGCCGCCGTGGGCTTCGACGCCTATGCACGCATCCTGCAGGAGTCGATGGCCGAGATGAAGGGTGAGGTGATCGTGCAGGAGAAGGAGCTCCGCATCGATCTGGCTGTGAAAGCGTTCGTGCCGCCGGGCTGGGTGGCCCAGGAAGCGCTGCGTCTCGAGTTGTACCGGCGGATCTCCTTGTCGCCCGATCATGCGACGCTCGAGCAGATCCGTACCGAGACCGTGGACCGCTACGGTGCCCTGCCCGACCAGGTCGACACCTTGTTCGCGATCGCGTCCCTCCGTATCACGGCACGTGCATTGGGGGTGGAGGAGATCTCCACCTTCCGTGAACAGGTTCGATTGAAGCCCGTCGCGATCCCCGACACGTTGCAGCTGGATCTGGAAGAGCGTGTGTACAAGGCTGGGTACCACCCCGAAACCCAGACGCTCAACCTGGTGCCCGAGCGCGTGTTCGGCAAGGATCTGGTGGCGTTCGTCGAACGGTGGCTCCTGGAGGCCGCGACCGGCGACGCCGTGCTGCCCGATGGTGGTTCTGTGGCGAACGATGACCAGGACCCGGGAGAGTCCGGGACACCCACGTAGACTGTTCGCTCGTGAACCCCAAACCGCTCCGCCTCATCGTCGTGCCCTTCGCCCTGGTCGCGTTGCTGGCCGCCTGCAGTAACTCGCCCAGCGAGCCCGCTCCAGCTGCCACCGTCGGGTCGACCGAGATCACCGATGCCCAGCTCGCGCACGACGTGAAGTTGTGGACGTTCGTCTCGGCGATCAATCAGCAGCCCTGCGGCGGTGCCGTGCCCGAAGGTGAGTCCCAAGAGGCCGTCTGCAACCGGTTCGCGCTCTCGAACCTGATCCAGAAGCAACTGGTGACCGAGTACGCGAAGACCAACGACATCACGGTGCCCGATGAGGACATCAACGGCATCATCGAGAACCTCGATACCCAGCTGGGTGCGGACAAGGTCGATCAAGAGTTGAAGAAGCTCGACCTCACACGCGAGGATCTCACCGCCCTCGCCCGCCAGGTGCTGTTGAGCCAGCAGGTGCAGCAGGCCGTGGTCGAAGCCCAGTTGGGCGATGAGGAGCTCCGCAAGGAATACGACGCGAACCTGCTGCAGTACACGACGGTGGACGCCAACCACATCCTGGTCGACAGCGAGGCAGAGGCCCAAGATGTCTATGACCAGGTCACGGCGCCGGGCGCGACCCAGGAGACGTTCGAGGATCTGGCGAAAGAGGTGTCGACCGACGGTTCGGCCAAGCAGGGCGGTGCGTTGGGATCGGCGCCGGCGAGCCAGTACGTGCCGGAGTTCGCGGCCGCCGTCGCGGCGCTGGAGCCCGGCGAAGTCTCGGCGCCGGTGAAGACCGAATTCGGCTGGCATGTGATCCGCTTGGTCGACAAGCAGGTCATCCCGTTCGAAGAGGCGAAGGCCCAGCTGATCCAGAGCCAGGGAGCGACGGTCTTCACCGACTGGGTGCGCACCCAGGTCCAGGACGGGGGACTGCAGGTCAATCCCAAGTACGGGCGTTTCGACACCGAAACGCTCACGGTCGTGCCGTTGAACAGCACCGATCCGAGCGCCACCGATGCGCCCGCGGCCACCGGACCGACCGGTGCCACCGGCGCCGTCTCACCCACCCCGTGACCTCTGGCCCCTCGCGCGCGGACGAGCTGCTCGCCCACGTTCCCGAGGGCCCGATCCCGTCCTCACAAAGCGGTGAACGCCTGCTCGACCTCATCAAGGTCATGGCGCGTCTGCGTGGACCCGGCGGTTGCCCCTGGGATGCTGAGCAGACGCATCAGACGCTGGCGCGGCACCTGCTCGAGGAAACCCATGAGTTGCTCCAGGCCATCGAGGCCGCCGATGACGATGCGATCCGCGACGAGCTCGGCGACCTGTTGCTCCAGGTGGTGTTCCACGCGCAGATGGCGGCTGATGAGGGCCGCTGGGACGTCGACGACGTCGCCGAGGTCCTCACCAAGAAGTTGATCTACCGGCATCCGCATGTGTTCGGCGAGGTGGATGTCGCCGGTGCCGACGAGGTACTCGTCAACTGGGAGAAGCTGAAGGCGGCCGAGAAGGGCGAGCGCACCGACGTCGAGGACGACATCCCTACGGCGCTGCCGGCGCTGGCCCGAGCCGCCAAGGTCCAGCGCCGTGCCGCAGGGTGGGGGTTCGAGTGGCGAACCGTCGATGGCGCCATGGCCGCCCTTCGGGAGGAGGTCGCCGAACTCGCTGCGGTCCTCGACGATCCCGATGCCGTCGAAGCCGAGGTCGGCGACGTGCTCTTCGCGACCGTGGCCGTGGCGCGCAAGGCCGGCGTCGATGCCGAAACCGCGCTGCGACGTACGATCACCGGGTTCGCGGCCCGGTACGAGCGGTTCACCGAGCTGGCAGCACAACGAGGGATCGACGTAGAAGCCTCCGACGAGGCCACCCTTCGTGCCCTCTTCCGCGAGGCGAAAGCACCCTGACCACGGAGCCTCGAGGGATGCCGAGCCGCGACGACATCGAAGCGGCGCACCGGCGCGTCTCGCGGCACATCCGTCGAACACCGGCGCTGGACGTCGCGACGGGGACGTTCGGTGTCGACGTTCCTCTCTCCCTCAAGCTTGAACTGCTGCAAGTGACCGGGTCCTTCAAGCCACGCGGTGCTTTCAACCGGATGCTCACGGCGGACGTGGGTGAAGCCGGCGTGGTTGCGGCGAGCGGCGGCAACTTCGGGTTGGCGGTGGGCCACGCAGCTCGCACGCTCGGCCACCACGCCGAGATCTTCGTCCCGGCGACATCGCCGATCGCGAAGATCGAGCGGGTCCGGGCGAGCGGCGCGGACGTGACGGTGGTCGACGGCGTGTACGACGACGCATCCACAGCCGCCGCGGCGCGTCGGAGCGAGACCGGCGCCGTCTGGATGCATCCCTATGACCAACCGGAGGTGGTCGCCGGCCAGGGCACGATCGGGCTGGAGCTCTCCCAGCAGGTGCCTGGCGTCGAGACGGTCGTGGTGAGCGTGGGTGGCGGCGGATTGGTCGCAGGGATCGCGTCGTGGTTCGTGAGCGAGGTTCGCATCGTGGCCGTCGAGCCCGACACCTCCCGGTGCTTGGGGGCGGCGCTGGAGGCCGGCGAACCGGTCGAGGTGCCGGTGAGCGGGATCGCGGTCGACTCGTTGGGTGCCCGTCGGGTCGGCGCCATCGCGTTCCAGGCCGCTCGAGCCTATGTCGACCGGTGCGTCACCGTGTCCGACGACGACATCCGTGGGGCG
>DATDJD010000186.1:0-13873 GCA_036520695.1 Actinomycetota bacterium | reverse complement strand
CGCCATCGCCAACGCCGCCCTATCGCTCGGCGTGGAGATCCGCACCGAAGCCGGCGTCGACCACGTGAAGACCCAGGGTGGTCGTGCCACCGGCGTCGTGCTGTCCAGCGGCGAAGAGATCGATGCCGACGTCGTGATGAGTTCGCTCGACTCGCGCCAGACGTTCATCAACCTCCTTGACGAGTCCGACCTGGACTCCTCGTTCCGCGACGAGGTCATGCGGTTCAAGTACCGCGGTTCGTCCGGCAAGGTGAACCTCGCGCTCAGCGGCCTGCCCGAACTCGCGTGCAAGCCCGGCGTGGGGGAGTGGCTGCGCGGCGCGATCAGCTTCTCGCCGTCGCTCGACTATATGGAGCGCGCGTACGACGACGCGAAGTACGGCCGTCCGTCGGCCCGCCCCTACATCGACTGCATCATGCCGACGCTCGTCGACCCCACGATGGCGCCCCCCGGTAAGCACGTCATGAGCTGCTTCGTGCAGTACGCGCCCTACCACCTGGAGAACGGCGAGGAGTGGGACGACCAGAAGCGCGAGGCCTTCGGCCAGAACGTGATCGACACGCTGGAGGAGCGCTTCCCCAACATCCGCAACCTGATCGAGGGTCACCAGTTCGTGACTCCCAAGGACATCGAGGACATCACGGGGCTGAGCGAAGGCAATATCTTCGCCGGCGAACTGAGCCTCGAGCAGCTGTTCTTCAACCGGCCGGTGCCGGGCTGGGCGCGCTACGAAACCCCGGTGAAGGATCTATGGATGTGTGGTTCGGCGACCCACCCGGGCGGCGGCATCATGGGCGCCCCCGGCATGATCGCGGCGCGCGAGTACCTGAAGCAACGCAAGCGTGGACGGAGGGCGGCATGAGCGCGCTCCAGCACCGAAGGGGTAGCGGACATGAGTAGGGCGCGCTCCGATGTAGTCGTCATCGGCGGCGGGCACAACGCCTTGGTTGCTGCCTCCTACCTGGCCAAGGCAGGTAGGAAGGTCACCGTGCTCGAGGCGGCATCCGAGGTCGGGGGCGTCCTGCGTAACTCGACGATCGCCGAGGGCTTCACCGCGCCCGGTATCACCCACACCGTTGGCCGGCTGCGTCCTTCGGTGGTCAAGGATCTGAAGCTGACGTCGTTCGGGTTCCAGACGATCTCGCCCGACGTTCGCGCGTTCGCACCACAGCTCGACGGTTCGGGTGTGACGTTCTGGGGCGACCCGGCGCGCACAGCGACGGATCTGCTCGAGCGCAACGCGCACGACGCCGACGCGTTCGTCGAGTTCGACAAGAAGATGCGCGCGATCGCGAGCTTCCTCGCCTACATCAACGTCGCGACCCCGCCCGACGCGAAGTCCCCGTCGATCGCCGACGCGTTCATGGGCCTGAAGTTGGGCAAGGCGTTCCGTGACCTGGGTGCCAAGACCGGTCGCGAAGCGATCCGTGCGCTGCCGATGGCGGCCGCAGACCTGGTGCAGGAAGTCTTCGAGGAGGAAGCCGTCCGCGGGCCGCTCGCGACGCGCGGAGTGTTGTTCACCTCGATGGGGCCGTGGGCGACGGGCACCGCGGCGGTGTTCCTGAACGATTCCGCCGGCAACGACGGCGGCGCAGCGGGCACCGCGGTGTTCGCACGCGGAGGGACCGGCGCATTGGCCTCGGCCCTGGAGCAAGCGGCGAAGAGCTTCGGTGTCGACATCCGCACCGACACCAGGGTTGCCGCGATCCGATCGAAGGACGGCAGGGTGCTCGGCGTCACGCTCGCCGACGGCACCGAGATCGATTCGACCTTGGTGGTGTCGGGCGCCGACCCCAAGCGCACCCTGCGCCTGTGCGACCCGGTGGAGCTGAACCCCTACGAGGTCTGGCGCTCCGAGAACATCCGTCAGCCAGGCGCCACCGCGAAGATCAACCTGGCGCTGTCAGGATCGCCCACGTTCACCGGGGCGGATGACCCATCCGTGCTGCACGGTCGGATCGTCGTCGGGCTCTCGATCGACCACGTCGAGAAGGCGATGGACGCGCACAAGTACGGCCATGTCGCCGAGGACCCGATCCTGGAAGCGACGATCCCCTCGCTGGTCGATCCTTCGCTCGCTCCTGAGGGCAAGCACGTGATGTCGATCCTGTTCCAGGCCGCGCCCCGCAACCTTCGCGATGGTGCCTGGTCGGACGAGCGCGGTCGCCTCGCTGATCTCGCCGTGAACTCCCTGGAGCGGTTCGCGCCGGGCCTGGGCGGCTTGGTCGAAGCGAGCCAAGTGATCTCGCCCGAGGATATGGAGAACGACTACGGGCTCACCGGCGGGCACGTCTACCACGCCGAGCCGGCCCTCGATCAGTTCTTCGCGTGGCGTCCGCTGAACGGTGAAGCTCGCTACCAGCTACAGATCAAAGGCCTATACCTGGCGGGTTCCGGTGCACATCCCGGCGGGGGCATCACCGGCGGGCCCGGCGCCAACGCGGCGCGACAGATCCTGTCCGACACCAAGTAGCCGGGTCGGAGGTTTCGCCGCAGGTAGGCGAACCCTCGCCACCCGGATAGGGTCGGGCGATGGCGATGATCTCGCTCCAACAGATCGAGAAGCGCTACCCCGGCACGTCAGCACCCGCCGTCCGCGCGCTCAGCCTCGATATCGAAGAGGGCGAGACGGTCGCGTTGGTGGGTCCTTCCGGTTGCGGCAAGACCACCACGCTGAAGATGATCAACCGTCTGATCGAACCCACGGGCGGGGTGTTGCTCCTGCAGGGCACCGACGTGCTGCAGCGCGACCCGGTCGAACTCCGCCGGGGGATCGGCTACGTGATCCAGCACACGGGGCTGATGCCTCACCGCACGATCCGCCAGAACATGGCGACGGTCCCGACGTTGCTGGGGTGGGACGACACCCGGGCTGCTCAACGCGTCGAGGAACTCACGGAGATCTTCGACCTGGATCCCGAACTGCTCGACCGCTACCCGGCTGAACTCTCCGGCGGGCAGCGCCAGCGTGTCGGCGTGGCGCGTGCCCTGGCCGCCGACCCGCCCGTGATGCTCATGGACGAGCCGTTCGCAGCGGTTGACCCCATCGTCCGTGCGCGTCTGCAGGACCAGTTCCTCGACATCCAGGAGCGCTTGAAGAAGACGATCGTGTTCGTGACCCACGACGTAGACGAAGCGATCAAGCTCTCCGATCGCATCGCGATCCTCAACGTCGGCGGGGTGCTGGAGCAGTTCGCGCCCGCCGAGGAGATCCTGCGCGAGCCCGCCAACGATTTCGTTCGCGAGTTCGTGGGGGCCGAGCGAGGACTGAAGCGCCTCGCGTTGATCAAGGTCGGGGATATCCCGCTGGAAGCCGGTCCGGTCGTAGCTCCGAGCGCGACGGCCGAGGAGGCACGTGCCGCGATCGAGGCGGGCGGTTTCGACTTCGTCAGCGTCGTCATCGACGGAGAGCTCCTGGGGTGGATCGATCGAGACATGTTGGATGGTGCAACGACGGTGTCCGACACCACGCCGCGCCCGTTCAATGCCTACGTGACGGCACGTGACTCCCTGCGGCAAGCGCTCGACGCGATCGTGACCTCTCGTTCCGGCGTCGCCGTGGTGGCGACGCACGGTCAGCACTACAAGGGGATCCTGACCCTGGAACGGATCTCGAAGGAGATCATCTCGTGATCGGCGCCGTGCTCCAGCAGGTGGCCGCGCTCGTCGCACAGATCGACCCCGACGAGCCGCTCGTTCGCTGGATCTGGATCAGCGACAACATGGATGAGATCGTCGGTCGCGGTCTGCAGCACCTCTACCTCACCCTGGTCGCAGTGGTTGTGGGATTCGTGATCGCGTTCCCAATGGCGATACTCGCTTCTCGGCACCGATGGGTGGTCAGACCTGCGACGTGGATCTCAGGCGTGCTGTACACGATCCCTGCGATCGCGTTCATCTTCTTGTTGCTTCCGCTGACGGGTCTGTCGTTGACCACCGTGGCGGTGCCCTTGATCGCCTACAGCCTCTTGATCTTGTTCCGGAACACCCTCGCGGGTCTGGATGCTGTCGATCGTGACGTCAAAGAGGCCGCCTTGGGGATGGGGTTTTCCTCGCGGCAACTCTTGTGGCGGGTGGAGGTGCCGCTCGCGCTTCCCGTCATCATCGCCGGGCTGCGGATCGCCACCGTCTCGGCGATCGGCCTCGTGACCGTGGCCGCGTTGCTGGGCAGAGGGGGGTTCGGCCAGTTCATCCTGGAGGGAGTCGATCGATTCTTCCCCACACCACTGGTGGTCGGTGTCGTGCTGTCGGTGGCGTTCGCGATCGTCGCCGATCTGCTGTTGGTAGGGCTCCAGCGGCTGGTCACCCCGTGGGCGAAGATGGCCGGTACGCGGACGGTGGCCACGTGAGGCGACCGTGAACGGTTTCCTCGACGGTATCCAGTGGCTGTTCGAGCCGATGCATTGGTCGGGGACCGACGGCATCCCCGTGCGCGTGTGGGAGCACGTCCAGCTCTCGGTCATCGCCTTGGTGATCGCGAGCCTCATCGCGATCCCTCTGGGTTTGCTGGTGGGGCACACACGCCGCGGCGCATTCTTGACGGTGCAACTCGCGAACGTCGGTCGGGCGGTGCCCTCCATCGCGGTGCTGGGCGTCATGTATCTGGTCGTGCTGCAACTCTCTCCCAGGCTCGCGTTCGGTTTCGCGCCAACGATCGTCGCGCTCGTCTTGCTATCGATACCGGTGATACTGATCAACACGTTCGTGGGGGTGCAGCAGGTCGACCCCGACACGGTCGAGGCAGCGCGTGGGATGGGCATGAACGGCAGACAGGTGCTCTTCCGCGTGGAGGTGCCGATGGCGACCCCTCTGATCTTGACCGGCCTGCGGCTGGCGGCGGTCTTGGTCGTGGCGACCGCCGGTCTGGCGGCCCTGATCGCGGGCGGGGGCTTGGGCCGCTACATCGTGGACGGGGTCGCGCTCCGGGAGACCGACCGAGTGGTCGCCGGTTGCATCCTGATCGCGATGCTGGCGATCGTGACCGATGTGCTCTTCACCTACTTGGCGAAGGTGCTCTCGCCTCGGCTCACATCTGGTGGCCGAGGGCTGCCCAGCCTTGAACAGCCTTGAGCAGCAGCGCTCAGCGCCGCCCTTGGTAGGGTTCGAAGGTCCAACCGGGGGAGGTGGACGCCCCCACGATGCTCGATCGGAGGGATAGACCCATGCGGAATCACCGCATGTTCGTCCTCGGGGCGGGTCTGTTGGCGATGTCGCTCTTCGCGACCGCGTGCAGCGACTCGGGTGGGGACGACGACACCGGCGGCTCGAGCGCCACTGCGTCGTCCGAGCCCAAGCCCGAGTTGACCGTCGGCGTATCCGGCCCGTTCGCTGAGAACCAACTGGTCGCCGAGATGTACGCACAGGTGCTCGAGAACGCCGGCTACACCGTCACTCGCGAGCTCGAGATCGCCGACCGCGCGGTCGGCAACGAGGCGCTCGCGAGCGGAGATATCGACCTCAAGCCCGAATACACGGGGTTCGACCTGCCGCTGTACGACAAGAAGGCCACGACGAACGGTGACCCACAGGCGGTTGCGGATGAACTGAGCGCGGCCGTGGCAGCAGAGGGGTTGGTGACCTACGCCATCTCGCCCGCGAACAGCACGAACGTGTTCGTCACCTTGCCCGATACGGCCACCGCGAACAGCCTCACCGACATGAGCAGCCTCGCGGGTCCCGCGCCGAGCCTGTCACTGGGCGGTCCGCCCGATTGCCCGAAGGCCAGCTTCTGCACGATCGGCCTGAAGGACACGTACGGTGTCGAGTTCGGTGAGTTCAAGCCGCTGGACTTCGGTGGGCCGAAGACGGTCGCAGCGCTCGACAGCGGGGCGGTCGATGTCGGTCTGCTGTTCTCACTCGATCCGACGATCGCGGACAACGGATACGTGGTGCTCACGGATAACGAGAACCTCCAAGCGAACGGGAACTTCATCCCGGTCGTGAGGGAGGAAGTCGCCAGCGATGAGCTCGGCGCTTTACTCGATAGCGTCACGACGACCCTCACCGACGAGAACCTGCGTGAGATGGTGAGCCAGGTGCAGAACGACAAGCGCGATGTCGAGGATGTCGCGTCCGAGTACCTTTCAGGCGCCAGCATCATCTGATCGCAGATCGATGCACCGAAGCCCCTGGGCATTCTCGCCTGGGGGCTTCGTCGTGTTCGCTCCGGGAACGACCCTATGCAGGACAGGGTCCGACGGTGGACTCGATGCCCCGGTGGTCCGATCCGGGCACCCCGAAGGTCTTCGCATCGACCGCGCACCAGTCCGCCGGCACGAACAGGTGGTCTATGCGGAGGGACAGGTCGCGCCACACGCCGTGTCGGTACGTGCTGGCGGCCCACCACCCGGTCCGCATCGCGTCGTGCATCTGATCGGCCAAGAGTCGGTAGCCCGCCGCCCGATCGCTCATGTTGAGGTCGCCTGCCAAGATCACAGGGTCGGTTTCAGCGGCGATCGCGTCCGACAACCGGCGCACCATCGACTGTTGCTCGGAGATCGTCGTCTCATGGAGCGGATTGAGCAGATGGACGCCGTAGACCACGACGCTCTGCCCGCCGGCGTCGATCGTGAACCGGGCGATGCGGTCGGACGGCAACCCCGGTGGGAGCGGCAGCGACGCCACCGGCCAGCGTGACCAGACTCCCTGCGCGCCTTGGTTCGCCGAGTATGGGTAACGCCCCGTGCTCTGCATGTACTCGATGAAGGACTCGCTCATCTCGACCGCCACCATCACGTCGGCCTCGCGTGAGGCCATGGTCGCTGCCGACTTGTCCGGGTGCCGGCTCGTCGCAAGCACGTTGTCGGCGACCACCGTGATCGCCGGCGAGGGCGCCTCGGTGCGCAACGGAAGCCGAGGCTCGACCGTGGCTACCAGGCAGACCAGGAACACCGACGTGGCCATCGCCCCCGCGATCCACTGCCGGAACCCGAACGCGATCCCCGCCACGATGAGCGCCGCGAACCCGGCCACCGGCAGGACGATCGCGATGGGACCGGCGATGCCACCCGCATCCCGGGCGGCGAACCATGACCACGGCAGCGCCACCAGGGCGATGGCCCACCACGGGAACGTGCGGCGGGCGTGGCGGGCGCGGGGTTCCACCGCGCGAGCCTACCCGCGTCTATGCCAATATCCGGCCATGACGGATCAACGCGACACGAACGACGCACCGGACTTCCGGATCGAACAGAGTGAGCTTCGCGACGACGACGAGATGAACGAATGGTCCACACAGGATCTGCCGTACTACATCGAGAGCCGTGGTTCGTTCGAGAAGCTTCCGTGGGCGACCGACGATGAGTCGCTCGCCGCAGCCAACGCCGATGCCGCGATCGTGGGAGTGCCGCTCGACGATGGGACGTCGGGAAGGCCCGGCGCGCGGTTCGGGCCGCGTGCGATCCGCAACGCTCCCACGGCGTGGTCCACCACCGCGATGTGGTCGATCCAACTGGACGTCGACCCTTTCGCCCACCTCACGGTCGTGGATGCGGGCGACGCACCGGTCGTGCCCTCGCGGCTGGCTCGTGGTCTGCGGGTCACACACGAGAAGGTGTGGCGGGTCGCGAAGACTGGAGCGATCCCCTTGGTACTGGGGGGCGACCATTCGATCACCTATCCCAGCGCGGCGGCTGTCGCGCGACACCGGTGGCCCTCGAAGGTCGGCATCGTGCATTTCGACGCGCATGCCGACACGGGCGACGAGGTGTACGGCTCGCTGGTTTCCCACGGCACACCGATGCGCCGGCTCATCGACGAGGGTTGGGTCGACGGGCGCAACTTCGTCCAGGTGGGCCTGCGCGGCTACTGGCCCGAGAAGGAGACCTTCGACTGGATGCGTGAGCACGAACTGCGGTGGCACACGATGGTCGAGATCGAGGAGCGTGGGAGCGAGGCCGTCATCGCCGAGGCCATCGGCCAAGCACTGGACGGACCCGACTGCATCTATCTCTCCGTCGATATCGATGTCGCCGACCCCAGCGCAGCGCCCGGCACCGGCACACCGGAGCCCGGCGGCATGTCGGCGCGCGAGTTGCTGCGTGCCGTTCGCCAGATCGTCGGTGCGGTGGAACTCGCGGGCATGGACGTGGTCGAGGTCTCGCCTCCCTATGACCAGTCGGAGCTGACCGCCATGCTCGCGCACCGGTGCGTGATGGAAGCCATCAGCGCCCTCGCGAAGAAGCGAGCCGACGCGTGAGCGACCACGCGAGCGAGATCGCGGACAACCAGAAGCTGTGGGACGCCTGGACCGCGATCCACACGACCGGCGAGTTCTACGACGTCCAACGCTTCCGCGACGACCCGAACGACGTTCGCATCGAACCCTGGGAGCAGGCGGAGGTCGGAGACGTCACCGGTAAGAGCCTGCTGCATGTCCAATGCCATTTCGGCCTCGACACCCTGTCGTGGGCGCGACTCGGCGCCTCGCAGGTCACGGGAGTGGACTTCTCCGAGCCTGCGATCGCGTTCGCGAACGAACTGGCGATCGAGACCGATCTCGCGGATAGGGCGAGGTTCCTGGTCTCTGATGTCTACGACCTGCCCGGGCCGCTCGAGGGCGAGACCTTCGACGTGGTCTATACGGGTCGCGGCGCACTCTGCTGGCTCCCGGACCTGGAGGCGTGGGCGAAGGCGGTCGCTGCGTTCGTGAAGCCGGGCGGCATCTTCTACATCCATGAAGGGCATCCAGTGATGTGGACGATCGCCGACGAGCAGACGACCCCGAACGACATCCACTTCGGGTTCGACTATTGGGGAAGCGGCACGCTGTCGTTCCCCGTCGAAGGCAGCTATGCGGATCTCGACGCTCACGTCGATGCCGAGGTCGAGCACAGCTGGCTGCACTCGCTGGGTGAGGTCGTGACACTGCTGGCTGATCAGGGCCTGAGGATCGAGCTGCTCGATGAGAAGCGTGTCCTCGACTGGCCGGCCCCGTTCCTCACCGAACTCCAGGGTGGGCACTATGGGTTCACTCCTGAAGACATCGGGACGTTCCCGTTGATGTACTCCCTGCGCGCCCGCAAGGAGTAGCGCTCGGCTCAAGCGGGCACGTCGCGCGGTCGAAGCTTCCATCGTGATCGAGCCCACGTCCGCGATGGGCGAGGCGACGCACGCGTTCCGCCGGCTGGTGGGCAACGTCGAGCGCGTCATCGCCGGCAACTCCGAGGCCGTCACCACGGCAGCCGTCTGCTTGTTCGCCGATGGCAACCTGTTGTTGGAGGGAGTGCCCGGCGTCGGCAAGACCACACTGGCTCGTGCGCTGGCACGTTCGATCGGCGGGGAATTCACACGTATCCAGGCCACGCCTGACCTGCTCCCGAGCGACCTCACCGGGATCAGCGTGTACGACCAGGCCGCGGGGGAGTTCCGGTTCGTGCCGGGGCCTGTGTTCGCCAATGTGGTGTTGGTCGATGAGATCAATAGGACGACACCACGAACGCAGTCGGCCCTGCTGGAACCCATGGAGGAACGACAGGTGACGGTGGAGGGGACCACCTATCCCCTGCCCACCCCGTACGTGGTGATCGCGACCGAGAACCCGATCGAGCAGCACGGAACCTATCCGCTGCCCGAAGGTCAGCTCGACCGTTTCGCGATGACAGTCCAGGTCGGCTACCCCCAGGGTGCGATGGCCAGCGACATCGTGCGACGCCAGTTGCAGTCCCATCCCATGCACGACCTCCAGGCGGTGCTGACGCCACAGGATGTGCTCGACGCGCAGCGGGAAGTGCGGGAAGTCCACGTGGATGACGCGATCTTGGATTACGTCGTGAGCCTGGTGACCGCGACCCGGGACGCGCCAGAGGTCGCGCTGGGGGCATCACCCCGCTCCACCGTTGCCCTCACCCGATGCGCCCAGGCCCATGCGGTCGCTGAGGGGCGCGATTTCGTCCTGCCCGACGATGTGAAGGTCTTGGCGTCTGCCGTCCTGGCCCATCGGCTCATCCCACGACAGGTACGAGCCGGGGCTGAGGTCGGCCGCCGGGTCGTCGGCCGCATCGTCGACGAGGTCGCCGTGCCGCTGCACGCGGGAGGCTAGCGTGCCACGCCTGCGCAAGCGGGCGGCGAGTCTGCTGGCCGGTGCCATCCTGCTCTTCTTCCTGGCCACGAACGTCCAGTCGGGTTGGTTGTACGTCTTCTCAGCGCTACTGCTGGGCGCGCTGCTGGCCGGCTGGCTGATGCCGATCGGTGGTCTGCGCGGGCTCGACGTGACACGCCACGCACCCGAGCGGGTTCACCAGGGTGACGGGACGCCGGTCGACCTGGTCGTGTCGAACCACACGCGCGGGACCAGGCGGGGCGTGCGGGTGCGTGACCCTCATCTGGAGGTAGCCGACATCTGGCTGGGGACCATCCGCGGGGGTGAACAGGTCACGGTGACGACCCTGCGAACCCCGCCCCGGCGGGGGGTGCACGCCGGCGACCTCGCAGCGCTCGGGTCCAATGCACCTTTCGGCGTCGCTGAACGCCGACGTACCGTGGCGGTGGACGGTCCGGATGGTTCTCGGGGACCCTCGACCCTCGTGCTCCCGACCCTCGTCCCGCTCGGCCCGCTTCCCTTCATCGAACCCTCGGCCACGACGAACCACGCGATCCACTCGGCGCCGCGCCGCGGTCATGGGCCCGAGTACCTGGGGATCAGGGAGTACCGCTCGGGCGACAGCATGCGGCACGTCCATTGGCCGTCGACGGCGCGGACCGGTTCGGTGATGGTGCGCGAGTTCGAGCAGGAGCAGACTCGTCGTCTCGCCGTCGTGGTGGATGCCGCTCGCGACGATGGCCAGGCGTGGACCCCACTGGATCGCGTCTGTTGCGCCGCGGCATCGGTCTGCTCGACGGTCCTCGCCCAGGGCAACGGGGCCTTGCTCATCACGCCCGGCGATGGACACGGAACCGACGCGGAGGGCCTGAGCGGACTCGACGTCTCGTACCGAGGTGCACAGGACGAGATCCTCGAGCGGCTCGCCCTCCTAGAGCCAGGTGGGCCTTCATTCCCAGATGTCGTGAACTCCCTGGTCGCAGGTCCTGAGCTTCGAGGCGTCGAGACCGCCGTCCTGATCTTCCCCACGTGGCGGCAGAACGGTGCCGAGGCGTTGCCACCCGCGGTGCAACAGCTCGCTGAGCGGATACTGAGGGTCGTCGCGGTGCCGGTCGTCCTCGCTCGCGAAGACTCGAAACACCACGCGCTCGAGGCCGCCGACGTCGCCGGACTGGAACAACGACTCCGGGCCGCAGGTGCCGTCGTCTATCCATGGATGCCTGGGCATGAGCTTGAGGCCGCGCTCGCCTCGGGCAGGGTCACATGATGGTGAAGTTCCGGATCAAGGGTCGCGCAACACCTGCGGAAGACTCGATCGCGCTGCGGGTCGTGGTCGCCGTCGCGGTCGAGGTGGCCATCGTGGCGGTGGTGTCTCAGCCACAAGCAGTGGCACCACTCACCGCGATCGCGGCGGTGATCCTCGCCCCCGCCGGGTATCTCTTCTCCTACCGTCGGCGTTCGCGTTCCAGCGTGCCCCTCAAGGTGTTGCTGTCCTTCGCCCTGCTGGCCGCACTCGGCCAGTTCATGGGGTCGGCGAGCTCGGCCGTCTCGGTCGATCAGACTCGATTGCCCCTGGCGACCCTGTTCCTGTGGGTCCAGGTGCTGCATGCCTTCGACGTGCCGAGGCGGCGAGACCTGGCTTTCTCGATGGTCTCGAGCCTCATCCTGATGGCGGAGGCGGCATCACTGTCTCTGTCTTCATCGTTCCTGGTATTCCTCGTGCCCTGGATGGCGCTGTCGGGTGCGTGGCTGTCACTGTCGGCGCGCCCTCGACCAGACCAGGTGGTCACCCCGGTCGCGATCCGACGCACGATGCCCGGCGCTGGGAGAGGCCTCCGAGCTCCGATGGTGTCGGCCCTGACCTCCTCGGTGGTCGCCGTGCTCGCGGCCTCCCTCGTCTTCCTCGCCATGCCCAGGCTCCCCGGAACCTTCGTGCGCACGCCGCCCTTCTCGTTGGCCGGGCGGGCGGCGCAGCTGTCGTCCTTCGATGGCGGGGTGCAGAACCCTGGACTGGCCGATCCCGGCGATGGGGTGGTCGACTTCAGTGCCGACGGGTATCCGGGGTTCAGCGATGTGCTCGATCTGCGAGCACGCGGCCGGCTGTCTGATGAGTTGGTGTTCCGAGTGCGGGCGCCACACGCAGCGCTGTGGCGTGCCGAGGTCTTCGACACCTACGACGGCTCCACATGGACGATGGGCGATGAGACCACCGTCGATCTCCGAGCGACCACCGACGGGGTGTCGATGCAGGTGCCGTTCCCGATCGTCAAGCGGAACATGGCCGTGCCGGACGCCGAGGTTCGCATGACCCAGACGTTCTACCTCGAGGAACCGCAGCCCAACGTCTTGTTCGGAGCCTCGGCCGTCACGCAGGTCTACTTCCCCGCCGGGGGATTGAAGGTCGACCGGGCAGGGTCGATCAGGTCGCCGATCCTGCTGGACGAAGGCCTCGTGTATTCCGTGGACTCGATCCTGCCGGTCCTGGACACCGAACGTCTCGAGGCCGCCAGCGGGGAAGTCCCCGGGCGCCTGGCGCCGTATCTCCAGCTGCCGGAAGGCTTGCCCGATCGGGTCGGGGCGCTCGCCAACAGCATCACCACCTCGGCGGGTTCCACGCACGCACAGGTGCTCGCCGTCCAATCCTGGCTCCGTGCCAACACCCGCTACAACCTCGACATCCCCCGCGATCCTGAAGGGGTCGACGCCGTCGATCACTTCCTGTTCGAGACGCGCGAAGGTTTCTGCGAGCAGATCGCGTCGTCGATGGCGATCATGTTGCGCACCCTGGGCATCCCCACCCGTGTCGTCACCGGCTACGGACCGGGGGAGCGGAACCCCTTCACGGGTTACTTCGAGGTGAAGCAGTCCGACGCACACGCGTGGCTCGAGGTGTGGTACCCCGGCGTGGGGTGGGTGCAGTACGACCCCACCTTCGGGGTGCCGCAGGTCGCATCGGGTTTCGGGAGCCGTTTCATGGCAGGGCCGGTGTTCGCTGCGGTGGGACGCTTCTTCGCTCAGGTCGTTCCCGAGCCGGTGAAGCGAGCGATCGGCACCATGGTGCGAACGGTGGGATCCGTCGGGCGTCTCGCCCTCAGCGCATGGCCGTGGGTCGTCGCGCTGGCGGTGCTCGGAGCGACCGTCGCCTGGGTGGGGCGCCGCCGACGATCCGATCGACGACACGAACCCGACACGATCGGCGAAGCTGCGTTCGTCGAACTGGTCCAGGCACTTGCTCCGCTCGGCCATGTGCGTGGTCCGAGTGAGACCGCAGCGGAGTTCCTACAAGGGGTGGAGGCCGACGAGGCGCTTGACGACGATGTCGTCGGCGCCTCCGAACTGGTCGTGCGGACCTATGAACGCGAACGGTTCGGCTCGCCGAGAGCCAAGCCCACGGAGGCGGAGGCGCTCCGCGCTCGCGCTGCGGCAGCCCAGGTTCGGCACCTGGTCGGGCGCCACTAGTCTGAAACGGACTACTGGTCGCCGAGACACGGTCGGCCGCGGTACGGTGTCGGTATGTGCAGGAGCATCAAGACCCTTCGCGACGCCGAGGAGCCCGCGACCGCTGACGACATCCGGGCGGCCGCGCTGCAGTACGTCCGGAAGATCAGCGGCTACAGGGAACCCTCTCGCAAGAACGAGGAAGCGTTCGTGCAGGCGGTGGAACAGGTCGCCGTCGCTTCGAAGGCTTTGCTCGATTCCGTCAGCCCTGCGGGGACGACCGGTTCCGCAGGTATTCCAACTTCACGACCTTGACCGCGATCGCCAGCGAGAGCCAGTCGTCGCGGTCCAGGTCGAGGCCTGTTTCGGTTTCGATCCGTTCCAGTCGCTGTCGCA
>DATDJD010000185.1:0-3145 GCA_036520695.1 Actinomycetota bacterium | reverse complement strand
ACCGCCAGCATGGCGGGATGGCCGAAGAAGGCACGATCCTCCACGCGGATGCCGATTCGTTCTACGCATCGGTCGAACAGCGTGACGACCCGTCGCTCCGCGGACGCCCCGTGATCGTGGGCGGCGGCGTCGTGTTGGCCGCCAGCTATGAGGCCAAAGCCTTCGGCGTGCGAACACCGATGGGCGAGACGCAGGCCCGCCGACTCTGCCCCCAGGCCATCGTCGTCCGTCCGCGGATGGAGGCGTACTCAGACGCGAGCAAGGCGATGTTCGAGGTGTTCCGGGACACGACACCGCTCGTGGAAGGGCTCTCGATCGACGAGGCGTTCCTCGACGTCGGCGGCCTGCGGCGGATCGCCGGCGCACCGTCGGAGATCGCCACCCGGCTGCGGGCAACGGTGCGGAGCCAGGTTGGGATCCCCATCACCGTGGGCATCGCCGGGACGAAATTCCTCGCGAAGGTCGCCAGCGCTGTGGGGAAACCCGACGGCTTGCTGGTCGTCCCGATCGGCGAAGAGCGCTCGTTCCTTCACGCGCTACCGGTGGAGCGGCTCTGGGGCGTCGGACCGATCACTGCGAGGAAGCTGCACCGGCGCTCGATCGTGACCGTGGCCGACGTCGCGGCGCTCGGTGAGTCTGCCCTCGCCGACATCATCGGACGCGCCGCCGGCCGTCACATCAACGCCCTCGCGCACAACCGGGACCCACGCCGGATCGACGTTGGCCGACGACGACGCTCGATCGGGACCCAGCGAGCGCTCGGGCGTCGCGCGAGGGCACCGGAAACCCTCGACGTCGACCTGATCGGGCTCGTCGATCGGCTCGCGCGACGCCTGCGGCGGGCGCATCGGGTCTCGCGGACGGTCACGCTTCGGCTCCGGTTCGACGACTTCTCGCAAGCGACGAGGTCCCGGACGCTGCCGGAAGGGACGGCAGATACCGTCGAACTCCTCACCGCCGGGCGTGTCCTCCTCAACGCTGCACTGCCAACGATCGAACGTCGTGGCATCACGCTCATCGGTATCACCTTCAGCAACCTGTCGGGGGACGACGCCGTTCAGATGGCGCTCCCGTTCGACGGCGCATCGTCGGCGGCGCTCGACCCGACGCTCGACGGGATCACGAAGCGTTTCGGCACGAAGGCCATCACGCGGGGCGTGCTCCTGGGACGCCGGGAAGGCCTGCAAGTGCCACTCCTTCCCGACTGACAAGGGCGCTTGTTTGACCGAGGGCGGGCGCTGAGTGTTCGAACCCGCGACCTCGGCCTTACTAGGATTGCGCTCATGGGCATGTTCGGTATCGGCGGGCGCATGCGTCAGCGCTTGGACCAGCAGCGCGCGCAACGTGCGGAACGACTCGCCCACGACCAGGCGGTCTCGGCGCAGGTGCGATCGATCGCCGACGTGTTGCTTCGCATCGGTGACAGGATCGTGGAGAACGAGAAGGGTCGAGGATCCTTCACGGGTGCGGAACTTCGGTCCATGGAGGCCGCGATCGAACGACTGTCCGGCGGTGATGACCGGCTGGTCCTTCGCGCGCTCGACGACCCTCGGATCGTTGCCTGGCAGCAAGCGTGGGCAGACCAGAGGAATCTTGCCGGCCCCGCAGCTGCGGTGCGAGCGAACTATTTCGCTGGCCTTCGGGTGCAGATCCATCAGCGGTCCGCGCAGGGAACACGTTGAGCGCTGGGCCGTTCGTGGGCTGCCGCGCCAGTCGGGAGGTCGTTGTCGCTACCCTTCGGAAGCCCGTGCTCCGTGAGTACGGATCGATACAGGGCAGAGTCGCCGAGTCAGCGGCGTGGGGCCATCACGTCTCGGGGAGATCGTGGATCAGGCAGAACTCGTTGCCGAAAGGGTCCGCCATGACCGCCCATTCCAACTGCGGCTCATCATCCGGGTAGCGACCCGGAGCCCGGATCACGGCCCCACCGAGGGCGACGACTGCTTCGACCGCCCGACCGACATCATCGACGCTGAAGTCAAGATGCGCTCTATTCTTCATCGAAGACTTCTTCTCCGGTACGAGCTGCAGCAGGATCGAGCCAGTCTCGACATCACCGAGCCCAGAGAACTGGCCGGTCCAGGCCGAGAAGTCGACGTGAAGACCCGACACCCCCGACCAGAAGCGCTCTCCTTCGTCTAAGTCGTTCACGTCCACGACGAATCTCCGCAAGACTCCGACCGCCACGGGGTTCCTCCTCGACTCGGATGTAGTCCCGACGCTACGCGGAGTCCTACGCCGCCTCAAGCAGCGGTTAGGCAGTCGGTTGTCCGGCCTTCCCCAGCAACACCTTCCAGAGGGCCTGGCTCGCTCCCCTCCATCCGACCGAACGTGCGGCCGGTGAGTACCCGATGGCCGTTCGGGGCAGACGCACGCGAACGGGCGCCTCCCTGATCGAGAACCGCAGCGGCGGATCCATCAGCTGGGTCTCCCCGTCGAGGCCGATCTCGATCTGGGCGCCGGATGAGACCTCGAAGGTTGGTGTCGACCAGGATCCGAAGCCGGCGAAACGGTTGGGCTTGCCCGTCGACAGAGCGGCGAGGAATTGCGCCATCTGCCGGTCGCCCTCGATGATGAGCGAAACGACACCGAGCTGCTTCGTGTCGAGTCGCGGCCGACTTCCGAAACCCCCGGCCGTCTCCCCGTAGGGATTGTTCGACACCTGGATCAGATGCGCTCGCTCGTGATGTCCCGTCGGCGAGTCGAAGCGCAGGTCGAAGGCCGTCGTTCCCGGTCCGAAGATCTTCGGGAGTGCCGCCAGGGTCGTGTCCATCTTCGCGTCGCGGTACTCGGGCGAGCGGACGATCGCCGCGTAGACCCCGAGCGACACGTTGTTGACGAACACCTTGCCGTTGACGTCGGCGAGATCCATCGGACGTTCGACGGCGTCCCCGTATGCGTCGAGGGCCCCCACCACATCCTCGCGATCCAACCCCAGGTCGAGCGCGAGGTGGTTCCGTGTACCGGCGGGAACCACCACCATCGGAAGGCCGAGTTCAGCGGCGATGCTGCCGACGAGCGCCTGCGACCCGTCGCCTCCCGCCATCCCCACCACGTCGTGCTTCGGAGCCGTCTCCCGGATGATGGCGACCCAGTCCTGCCCCGCCTCCAACACGACCGGCTCGATCCCTCGCGCCCGGCACTC
>DATDJD010000184.1:0-2390 GCA_036520695.1 Actinomycetota bacterium | reverse complement strand
CGGTCGTCGAACTTCAGATCGTCGAGCGCGACGGGCGAACGATCGAGCGCCTCGCTCACAACCGCACCTCCACGCCGCGGTCGCGAAGGTACTCCTTGATCTCGCGGATCGTGAGCTGGCCGAAGTGCAGCGTGCTCGCAGCGAGCACCGCGTCGGCGCCGCCGTCGAGCACCCCCGCCGCGAAGTGGTCGAGTTCGCCCGCGCCGCCGCTCGCCACGACCGGCACGCGCACCGCCTCGCGGATCGCGCGCAACAACTCAAGGTCGTAGCCGTCGCCGGTGCCGTCGCGGTCCATCGATGTCACGAGCACCTCGCCAGCCCCCCGTTGCACGGTGGCTTCGGTCGCCCACTCCACGGCGTCGCGCTTGGTGCCGGTTCGCCCCGCGTCGACGTAGACCTCCCAGCCTTCGTCGGCCGGCCGGCGCTTCGCGTCGATCGCGACGACCATGCACTGCGTGCCGAACCGGTCGGCGCAGCGCTGCAGCAACGCCGGTTCGCGCACGGCGGCGCTATTGAGCGAGACCTTGTCGGCGCCTGCGCGCAGCAGGTCGTCGACGTCGTCGTCGCTGCGCACGCCGCCGCCGACCGTCAGCGGGATGAACACCTGTTCGGCCGTGCGTGAGATGACGTCGAGCGTCGCGGCGCGACCTTCGACGGTCGCGGTGATGTCCAGGAAGACCAACTCGTCGGCGCCCTCACGGTCGTAGTGGGCCGCCAATTCCACGGGGTCGCCGGCGTCGCGCAGGTCCTGGAACTTCGTCCCTTTGACCACGCGGCCGCCGTTCACGTCCAAGCAGGGGACGATGCGGGTCGCGAGCATCTCCCGAACCGCCCCCGTCAGCCCCGGATGACCTGAGACAGCTTCAGCGTCTTCTCGTACAGCGCCTTGCCGGTGACGGCGGCTTCGCAGCCCATGTCACGCAAGGCCCAGATGTCGTCGGCATCGCGCACGCCGCCGCTGGCGATCAACGGCGTCTCGGTCAGCTTCAGCACCCGTTCGTACAACTTGATGTCAGGGCCTTTCAGCGTGCCGTCGCGTGCGATCGAGGTGACCAGGTAGCGCGGCGCTCCCGCGTCGTCGAGCGCGGGGATCGCCTCTTCCAGGGCGGGGCCTTCCTCTTGCCAGCCCTTCACCATGACGTGGTCGCCGCGGGTGTCGATCGCGACGACGATCGCTTCGGCGTATTCCTCGACCGCTCGGCGCACGAACGTGGGGTCGGCGGCAGCCGCCGTGCCCAGGATCGCGCGGGCAGCACCGGTTTCGAGCAGTTGACCGATGTCCTCCATGGAACGGATCCCTCCGCCCATCTGCACCGGCACCTGCACGGCACGGCAGATCTCTTCCACGACCTCGCGGTTGTTGCCCTCACCGAGCGCGGCATCCAGATCGATCACGTGCAACCGGCGGCCGCCCTCTTCCTGGAACTTGATCGCGACCTCGACCGGGTCCTCGGAGTAGGAGGTCTCCGCCTTGGGGTCTCCCTGGACCAGCCGCACGGCCCGGCCACCGCGAAGGTCGATCGCGGGGATCACGATCATGCCGCCACCGCCTTCACGAATCGCTCGTAGATCGCGAGACCCGCATCGCCCGACTTCTCCGGGTGGAACTGCGTCGCGAACACGTTGTCCTTCGCGACCGCCGCCGAGAACGGACGCCCGTGCGAGGTGACGCCCACCGTCATGTCGTCGTCGACGTCGGGCGCGTACGAGTGCACGAAGTAGAAGCGTGTTCCCTCGTCGATGTCGGCGACGTAGGGGTGCGTACCCGACCAGGCCACCGTGTTCCACCCCATGTGCGGGACCGTGACGTCATCGGGGAGCAGGCGTGACATGCCCGCCAACACGCCCAGCCCGGGCTCGGGATCTTCCTCCGAGCCCTCGAACAGCACCTGCATGCCGACACACACGCCGAACACCGGCTTGCCGCTCGCGACGAACGCACGGATGGTCCCGTCGAGCCCGTGGTGACAGATCGCGCGCATGCACGCACCCACGTGCCCGACGCCGGGGATCACGAGGGCGTCGGCGGCGAGCACCTCGGTCGGCTCGCCTGTGACGAGCGGGTCACCGCCAACGGCTGCGATCGCGCGCGAGACCGAGTGCAGGTTGCCCGAGCCGTAGTCCAGCACGGCGATCTGGGTCACAGGGTTCCCTTCGTGGAGGGAACGCCGCCGCGACCGGTGAGGCTGCATGCATCGCCGAGCGCTTTCGCCATGGCCTTGAACTCCGCTTCGCAGATGTGGTGGGGCGAACGCCCGTACCGGAGGTGCACGTGGATCGTGAGGTTGGCCGATTGTGCGAACGCGCGCACGAAGTCCTCGAGCAGCCCGGTGTCGAACCCGTCGATCGTCTCGTAGGGGACCGGCACCTCGTGGATCACGAAGTTGCGC
>DATDJD010000183.1:0-33134 GCA_036520695.1 Actinomycetota bacterium | reverse complement strand
TCAGCCTCCGCCGACGTCCGGCGCCGCCACGGTCGCCGGGTGCGACGGTTCCGTCGATGACACCGGTTTCGGCGCCGGCATGAGATGGGCGCTGGCGACGTAGGCCACCACGACGGCAACGATCACCAGCGGTGTCAGCGGGACTGCGTCGGCGGACAGGAAGACCGCCGTCAACAGGACCGAGGTGAGAGGGAGCCCCAGCATGACGGTCGTCATCGCTCCGATACCCATCGCCACACCGGCGATCATCGGCAACCCGGGCAGGTGCGACAGCGCGATCCCCCCCGCAGCGCCGATGAACATGCCGGGGAAGGTGGGACCTCCACGGAAGGCGCTCAAGGCGACGGCGTACGCGAGGCCTTTGCACACGATCAGCAGCAGCAGTGCCCCGACGGTCCACCCGGCGGCGTCCTGCACGAGGGACGGCAGCGCCGACTGCCCGGAGAACAACACCTCGCTGGGGCTCCGGTCCGAACCCTCCGCGAACACGAACGCGGCGAGACCGATCGCGAGCCCCGCCACGGGTGTCAGCGCCACGCGTCGACGCGCGACGATCGGCTGAAGCGTCAGCGCCAACCGCCTGATGCCGGTCCCGACGACCGCTGCCGCGAGGCCGATCCCGATCGCCCACACGAACTCGGCGACCGTCGGCGTCGTGAACGTAGGGATGTCGGGGATCGCGAGCGCGAACGTCCCGAACCCCGTCACTCGCTCCAAACCGATGAAGATGAGCGAGCCGACCCCTGCCGCGAGCAGGCCGGGGATCAAGACGACGCTCAGCATCCCACCTCCCAGGCCAGCCGCTTCCATGAGCAGGAACGCCCCCACGAGCGGGGAACCCAGCAAGGTACTGATCGCCGCGAAGCTGGCCGCCGCCGCGATCACCATCACGGCCTGCGCCGGCGCATCCTTCTTCAGGAGGTGCACGGCGAGTACCCCGAGGCCGCTGCCGATGGCGATCAATGGCGCCTCCGGCCCCAGGACGACCCCCAAACTCAGCGTCGCGAATGCCGCGATGATGATGCCGGGCAGGTCGATCGGTCGAACCTGGCCGGCCGCCTTGAATCCTTCCGCGGGCTCGTGCCCGGCGGTGCCCGGCAGATGCTTGATCGTCAGCGCCACGAGGAATCCGCTGAGGACAAGCAAGGGGATCGGCCACCATGCCGGTTCCCCTGTGAACCCGAGGTCGGCGGGGAGCGTGGTGAACAGGTACTTCTGAACGTCGGCGACCCATTTCAGGAAGAAGTAGGCGACCAACGCCACGGGCACCCCGAGCAGGGCACCCATGATCAGGACCACCACGTAGCCCCGGTCTCGGACGATGTCCGAGGGAGACTGCGCCGGGGCCACCTGCCCGGGTTGCTCTCGTGTCGCCGTCGTGCTGGTCAGTCCTCGTTCGCCGCGGCGGCTGCACCGATCGCGACCAGGTCCTCCGGGTGGATCCAGCTGTCGGCCAGTGGCACGCCTCCGTTGCGCCGGATCGCGTCCCGCAGCGGGATCGCCCAACGGTGCTCGATCAGCGCGACGGCCGCGGTGGTCCCCTCCGGGATCGTGTCCGCGATCGACCACATGCTGTCCTCGAGCAGCCCGTCCTCGGCTGCCTCGGCGCCAGCGAGAGCACCGGCTTCGACACCTTCTTCGTCGGGCTCGTACCCCAGACCGATCAAGGCACCGGCGATCGCGCCGAACTCTGCGCGCTGGTCATCGGATAGATCGCTGAGCTCGACACCCACGACCTCGCCATCGGTGTCCTTGGACACGACCGCCATGTCGACCAGGCGGATGATGTCGAGTTCCTTCAAGCGTTGAAGCTCGGGCATGATCTCGCCGTTGAAGCTGGTCCCCTCGAACCCGACCACCAGGATCTGGACCGGACCGAACTCATCCATTGAGGACCTTCGCCTTCTGGGCCGCGAACTCCTCATCGGTGAGCACGCCCTGGTCGTGGAGCTGTCCGAGCTGCTTCAGTTCATCGATCGACGACTGCGACATGCCGCCGGGTGCCGGTGCCGGAGGAGGCGGGGGGGCGGCAGGCTGCTCGTAGGCACCCTGGCTCGCGGCGTCCTGAGCGGCAGCCTCCTGGTTGGCTCCCTTGTTCTTGCCTGCGTGGTACACGGCAGCACCGCCGGCCGCCATCGCGGCTCCACGGAGCACCGGGCGACGTCTACGCCTCATGCTCGATCACCCTCCTTCATCTCGCCTTCGCGAACGATCAGTCGTGCCTATGAAGCGGCTGACTCGCCGTGCAGTTCCTTCTGGATCTCGGCCGTGGTCTCGTCGGACAGCGAGGTCTTGATGACTTCGCCACCGAACTTCGACAGAGCGGCGAGCGCCTTGTCGGCAGTGACCTTCTCGAACACGATGAACAGTGCTGAGGTACCGGGCTGCAGCTTGTCGCGCACCTGCTGCTGGAATTGCTTGTCGATGCCGCCCTTCTCGATCTTGCCCATCAGCGCGCCGAACGCGGCACCGAAGGCCATGCCGAAGAACGGCACGAAGAACAAGATGCCGAACAGGAAGCCCCAGAACATGCCCCACGTGGCGCCTGCACCCACCGCGTGCTGGTTCGTGTGGGTGTGGAACGTGCCGTCGGCGTCACGAACGATCGCCGCCACGGCGTCGGCTTGGATGATCAGGTCCGACTGCAGGACCTGCACCTCGGCCATCGCCTGCTCGGCGGTGGTGGTGTCGTCGTACGCGATCGCGATCAGATCTGCCATGCCACATCCTTTCGGTCAGGATCTTCGATCCGCTGGTGTGTCCCTATCTTGCACCAAATCGGCCTGGTGCGACTCGCGTCTTGGAGTCAGTCTTCCTTGACGACCGTACCGGCCGCATCGACCCGCAGGTCGGTCATCCCCGAGTGCGCACGGTCGCCGGTCACCATGACGGTGTCATCGTTGATGCGGCCCAGTTCCTTCAAGCGTCCCAGCACGAACGCGAGCGACTCCTCGGGACTCTGGCTCTCCGTGTCGACCCGGATCTCGGGGTGCTCAGGTACCTGGTACGGCGCGTTGGGGTCGACTCCGGTGAAGTCCTTGATCTCTCCGGCGAGTGCCTTCTTGTAGAGGCCCTTGGGATCGCGGTGGGCGGCGATCTCGTCCACGGTGGCATGCACGTAGACCTCGACGAACTCGCCGATCTCTGCACGAACGGCGTCGCGGGTCTCCTTGTAGGGGCTGATCGGACAGGCGATCGTCGCGACCCCGTTGCGCGTGAGCAGGTTGGCGACGTAGCCGATCCGCAGGATGTTGGTGTCGCGGTCTTCCTTCGAGAACCCCAGCCCTTTGGACAGGTTCTTGCGGACCTCGTCGCCGTCCAGGATCTCGGTCTTCATGTCTCGCGCCTTGAACTCGTGGAACAGCATCTCGGCGATCGTGGACTTGCCCGAACCGGACAGTCCTGTGAACCACACGGTGAAGCCTGTTGCAGTGCTCATCTAGAGGAAGCTCCTTCCGACGGCGCCTTCCAGCGCGTCGACGCCGTACAGGGACACGATCGTGGGACCGACGTCGACCAGGTTCCAGCCCTGGACCTCGCCGGTGGGTTGGCCGGGCGCACCCTTCACGATGAAGATGCCGTCCCGGTCGTGGTTCGCCCCGTCGGGGCCGGTGTCGTTCTCGTAGGTGTAGATGCTGGGGTTGCCCACGGCGCCCACCGAGCGCCAGGCCAGATCACCGAAGTAGACGATCAGGTCGGGCGCCACACCGCGCACCTCTGGGTACACGTCTTGCGGCTTGAGCACCTTGGTCCCCAACGGGGTTCCATCGGGGCCGGGCGCAGCTTCGAGCTTGGCGATCAGTTCATCTCGGGTCGCCTCGTAGTTGGCCGGCTCGACGATGCCCTGCGGTTCGCGTCCCTTGACGTTCAGGAACAGCCGCCCGTAGTAGCCACCGTCTCCCCACGCCACCGTCCGGCTCCAGTCGATCGAAGCCTCCTTGATCGGCGTCGGCTGTGAGACGGACTCAGACAGCGTCAGGTACTGCTCCTGGATCAGCCAGTCGTTGAAACACAACCCGCCCATCATGGGCCGCGCTCCGTGATCGCTCATGACCATCGTGATGGCGTCCTCGGGTATCAGCTCGAGCAACGAGCCCACCTGCTGATCCAGGAACCGGTAGTAGTCCTTGAAGGTCTCTTCGTACTGGTTGCCGGGCTTGTAGAGCGGATGGGTCGGGTCGACGTACTGCCAGAACACGTGGTGCAAACGGTCCAACGCGATGTCGCACAGCATGAAGAAGTCCCACGGCTTGTTCTGGATGAGCCGGCGCCCCACCTGGAAACGGCGCTCGGTCATCTTGAACACCTGGTCCAGGGTGACCTCCATGCCCGCCTCGCGGAAGTTCGGGATGTCGAAGATGTAGTTGCCCTTGCCCTCGAGCTCTTCCGCGATCTCCACCTCGAGTTCCTGCGGGTAGGCGAACCGCTCCGCCGACGGCGGCGTCAGGAAGCAGCCGACCCGCCAACCGGGGAACTCCTTCGGCGGCGGGAACGACGGCGGCACGCCGATCAGCACCGAACGCTTGCCCTGGGCACCGAGTGCGTCCCAGACGGCGGGCTCCTTCACCGACCCGGAGTGCGCGATCGACAGACCCTCGTACGTGGTGTCCTTGCGGTTGCGGAATCCGTAGATCCCCAGCTGTCCGGGCACCTTGCCGGTCATGGCACACGCCCACGCTGGCACCGTGATCGGCGGCGTGATCGAAGCGAGGTTCCCGTAGGCGCCCTCGCCCATGAGCTTGGCGATGTTGGGGACTTCAGCGTTGAGATCGTGGAACAAGAGTTGGGGGGTGGCGCAGTCGAGCCCGATCACGGCGACCCTGGGGCCTTGTTGCATGTGTTGAGATCCTTCCGGGAACTAGAGCACTTCGGAGGCGGAAACGGGCGCGCGCGATGCACGAGGGGAGCTTCCGCGGTCCGCGTATCCTACCAACGCCCGCATGCCCTCCCAACCTCCTGATGACCCCTCCAACCTGGGAAGATAGGCCGCCGTGACCCTCCTGCGACGACTGCTGAAGATCAACGCCGCCCTGTGGGTCCTCTGGAGCCTCATGGTGCTCGTCGCCCCCGCGTGGGTCATCGAGGATCTCCTCGGCCAGCCCCCATCTCCGGGCTACGGCTGGGTCCGTGCGTCCGCGGTGATGGGCCTGGTGCTGGCGCTACTCATGGTCCTGGTGTCCCAGAAGCTCGACGAACTGTGGTGGTGGTCGTGGGCCTTCGCGATCCTGGAGATCGGCACCGCCACCGTGTTCACCCTGACCGCCCTGTTCGGACTCCCGGATGGGGCGACTGCCTGGCCCTGGTTGGCGCTGGCCGTCATCAACGGTGGCGTCGGGGCGGGCCTGCTGGCGGGGATGGGCATGGCAGGCCAAGAGAAGCCCTTCGTGTGAGGGCGCTACGCGTCCGTCTGGCCTACGCAGGCCCGGCGGCCAGGCGCTCGGCGGCCAGTGCCTCGGCGGCGGCCAGTGTGGTGCCCCCGTCTCGCTCCGCGTCGTCGAACACCCGCTCAAGGGTTGCGCCGATCCCGGTGATCCGCGCCGTCACCTGTGCCTCATCCCAACCGAACCGCTCGAAGCCCGCGAGGTGGATCACTCCGCCGGCGTTGATCACGAAATCCGGTGCGTACAGGATGTCCGCCTCCTGGAGGCGTTCGGCATCCTCGCCGGAGGCGAGCTGGTTGTTGGCGGCGCCCGCGACCACCCGGCATCGAAGCCTCGGGATGGTGTCCTCCTTCAACACCGGCCCACTCGCACACGGAGCGAACACGTCGCATGGTGTGCCGATCACGAGATCCGGTTCGATCACGGTGGCCCCGACCGCCTGCGCGGCATCGTGAGCGCGGGCGCCATGCACGTCAGACACCAGTAGGGTTGCGCCCGCCTCGTGGAGGAGTTGGATCAGTTCCCCGCCGACAGCGCCCACACCCTGGACGAGCACGGTTCGTTCCTCGAGCACCGGCGAGCCGAACGTTCGTCGCACGCTGGCGACGATCCCATGGAACACACCGAGCGCCGTGCCGGGCGCTGGGTCACCCGACCCCCCTCGTTCGCGTGAGCGACCCAGGACGAAGCGGGTTCGCTCCCCCACGACATCCATATCCGCCTGGCCGGTGTTCATGTCGGCCGCGGTCACGTAGGTGCCACCCAGCGAGTCCACCAGGTCTGCGTACCGCCGCAAGATCGTGTGCCGCGCATCGCTCCCCGGCGGCGGCACCTCCGGGACGGCGAGGACCGCCTTGCCACCCCCGTACGGGAGGTTCGCAGCCGCTTGTTTCAGGGTCATGGCCTCAGAGAGTCGCACGACGTCTCGCACACCGTCCTCGGGTGCGCCGTAGGTGTTCAGCCTCGTGCCACCCATGGCGGGCCCCAGCACGGTGGAATGCACGCCCACGAAGAACCAAGCCCCCGTGGGCTCGTCCGATCGCACGACCAGTTCTTCGCCCGTCCATGTGCGCAGCAGCTCTTCGAACATCGCGCGCAGTGTATGGCGTCTCGGTCGGCGGAGCCGGACGTGCATGTGGGGCGGGCACGAGGCCCGCCCCACATGAGTGGCGTCAACTAGTCTGAGTGAGACTAGTGCATGTGGCCGTGCCCGCCTTCGCCCGCGGGCTCTTCGTCCTCGGGCTTCTCGACGACGGCACTCTCGGCCGTCAGCACGATCGCCGCGATCGATGCAGCGTTCTGCAGCGCCGAACGCGTGACCTTCGCCGGATCGACGATGCCGCTCTTGACCATGTCGACCCATTCGCCGGTGGCGGCGTTGAAGCCGCGGCCCTCGCCCTCGGTGCGCAGCTGCGCGACGATGACGGAACCCTCGTAGCCGGCGTTCTGGGCGATCCGACGAGCCGGCTCAGCGAGCGCGTTGCGCACGATGCTCGCGCCGGTGGCCTCGTCGTCGGTGAGGTCGAGCTTGTCCAATGCCGCCTCGGCACGAACCAGCGTGACCCCGCCTCCGGGAACGATGCCTTCTTCGACGGCCGCACGGGTCGCCGAGACAGCGTCCTCGATGCGGTGCTTCTTCTCCTTGAGCTCGACCTCGGTGGCTGCACCCACTTGGATGACCGCTACGCCGCCGGAGAGCTTCGCGAGACGCTCTTGGAGCTTCTCGCGATCCCAGTCCGAGTCGGTGTTCTCGACCTCGGCCTTGATCTGGTTGATGCGGCCGCTCACGGCGTCCGCGTCACCCTGGCCTTCGACGATCGTGGTCGTGTCCTTGGTGATGACCACCTTGCGGGCCTTGCCCAGCAGGTTGACCTCGGCGTTCTCGAGCTTGAGACCGACCTCCTCGGAGATGACCTCGGCGCCGGTGAGGATCGCGATGTCCTGCAACATGGCCTTGCGGCGGTCACCGAACCCGGGAGCCTTCACCGCGGCGGCGTTGAACGTGCCGCGGATCTTGTTGACCACCAGGGTGGCGAGGGCTTCGCCCTCGACGTCCTCGGCGATGATCACCAGTGGCTTGCCGCCCTGCATCACCTTCTCGAGTACGGGCAGGAGTTCCTGCACGCTCGAGATCTTCTTGTTGACGACGAGCAGGTAGGGGTCGTCGAGGACCGCTTCCTGACGCTCGGCATCGGTGATGAAGTACGGCGAGATGTAGCCCTTGTCGAACTGCATGCCCTCGGTGAACTCGAGTTCGATACCGAAGGTGTTGGACTCCTCGACCGTGATGACGCCGTCCTTGCCCACCTTGTCGAGGGCTTCAGCGATGGTCTCGCCGATCGTGGGGTCGGCGGCCGAGATGGACGCCACCTGGGCGATCTCGTCCTTGGACTCCACATCCTTGGCCTGGTTCTTGATGGCCTCGACGGCCTGCTCCACGGCCTTCTCGATACCGCGCTTGAGGGCCATGGGGTTGGCGCCCGCAGCGACGTTCTTCATACCGCCCTTGACCATGGCGCGAGCCAGGACCGTGGCGGTGGTCGTGCCGTCACCAGCGACATCGTTCGTCTTGGTGGCGACTTCCTTCGTGAGCTGGGCACCCATGTTCTCCCATGGGTCGTCCAGTTCGATCTCCTTCGCGATCGTCACACCGTCGTTCGTGATCGTGGGGGCTCCCCACTTCTTGTCGAGCACGACGTTCTGGCCCTTCGGGCCGAGGGTGATCGCGACCGCATCAGCGAGCTTGTCGACCCCGGCCTCCAGGCCGCGGCGAGCTTCCTCACCGAACTTCAGCAGCTTCGACGCCATCCGTGAACCTCCTTCAGAACCTTGTGGGGGTTACTTGGCGACGACGGCGAGCACGTCACGGGCCGACAGGATCAGGTAGTCCTCGCCCTTGACCTTGACCTCGGTGCCGCCGTACTTCGAGTAGATGACCGTGTCGCCGACCGACACATCGACGGGGATGCGCTTCTCGCCGTCCTCGTCCCAACGACCGTCGCCGACCGCCACGACGGTGCCCTCTTGGGGCTTCTCCTTCGCGGTGTCGGGGATCACGAGGCCGGACGCGGTGGTCTGGTCACCCTCGTTGGCCTGCACGACGATCCGGTCTTCCAGAGGCTTCAGGTTGAAGTCCGCCATGTCTGCTGTCCCTCCTTGGTTAGCACTCACTGTGTTCGAGTGCTAACAGGATAGCCACGAGAGTGCCAAAGGGTCAACGCGGGCTGGAAGCGGCGGGCGTCGCTCAGGAAGCACGGCCGGAGTGGAACGAGCCACCGACGCCGCGCCGCTTCGCTTCGTACATCGCGGCGTCGGCGTGCTTCATCAGGGTGCGCTCATCGGTGGCGTCGTACGGATAGACGCTGATCCCCACGCTGGCCCGGGTACGCACGCGATGCCCCGCAAGATC
Source organism: Actinomycetota bacterium (assembly GCA_036520695.1). Taxonomy (GTDB): domain Bacteria; phylum Actinomycetota; class UBA4738; order UBA4738; family HRBIN12; genus JAOUEA01. Next base: position 24,344 of record DATDJD010000183.1, on the reverse strand, counting down.
GAAGGGCCGCTGCATCGAACGTTCGATGCGGGATGCGACCTCTTCGGCCACGCTCAACACCGCTTCGGCCGCGATCATGGAAGGAGCATCGGGGTCGTCGGCGACCGTCGTGCGCGTCTGGACGTCGGCGACGAGCACCAGGAACTCATCCCCGCCCTGGCGGGCCACCAAGTCGGTCTCGCGGGTCGCCTCCCGAAGGCGATCGGCGACACCGCAAAGCAAGAGGTCACCGATGTCGTGACCGAGCGAGTCGTTCACCTGCTTGAAGCCGTCCAGGTCCATGAACAGCAAGGCGATCGCCTGATCGGTCCTGCGGCTGCGGGCCATGGCTGCCGACAAGGCTTCCTCGAACCGCTTGCGGTTGGGCAGGCCGGTCAGGCTGTCGTGCAACGCGAGGTACTCCACCTGCTGTTCCAGACGCTTGCGCTCGGTGATGTCGACCATGACGCCGTGCCAGCAGGGGCGGATCTCGTTCTGCCTCGTCACCACGTGCGCGACATCGCGGATCCAGACCCACTCATCGGTGTGCTTGTGACGCATCCGATACTCCGCGACGTAATCCTCTCCCGTACGCGCCGTCTCGGCGGCCAGTTCGTCGAGCGCCTCGCGATCATCCGGATGGATCATCTCGCTCCACTTCGAAAGATCCTCCTCCCGGAGCCATTCCTCGGCTGAATACCCGAGCAAGGTCTCGATCTGCGGACTCACGTAGACCTCGGTGTAGCCGAGCGGATGATCTTCGTCGGTGTACTCCATGTACGTCACGACCGGGATGTTGTCCATGTGGGACCGCAACCACGACTCGGTCTCTCGGCGCTCGAACTCACGCTGCGCCATGCCGACGGCCCCGGCGAAGACGGCGGCACACGCGCCGAACGCTGCGCGCTCCCCCTCGTCCCAGTCCCGTGGCCAGATCCGCAGGACCGCCTCCGGCTCACCGCCCACCAAGATGGGCACCTCGAGCGGATCACCTTCGGGATCATCCGTGCCACACGAGGTGGCCTCGATCAGCGCCTGATCCCCCGTCGGCCTCAGCTCCACCCTGGACGCACCGCTCGCGTTGGCAAGCAACGACAACGCGGGCTCGAGGGCGAGGCTCACCGTTCGCGCCCCGGTCAGGAGAGACGAGATCAGTGAACAGACGTCCACGATCGGGTGCGTGCGGTCACCGGTCTCGGTACCGTCGGGCGATCGGACACGATCTTCCATCCGTACCTCATCGGCACGTTGGGGGGTCAACCGGAGTCGTTGGGCCTTCGGTGCTCAACTGTCGAAACCGAGGCCGAGCGCATCGAGCGCCTTCAACCACAGCCCGCGCTCCCCTGCGTTGTGATCGGCGCGCTCCATCTCGTGTTCCGTGAACTTCACCCCTATCCAGCGCAACGGTTCTGGAGGGAAAGGCACCGGCTTGGAACTCACCAAACGCAGGCGTGTCCGTTCGGTATCGAGGCCATCGACCAGGTCGAGCGCGACGCGGGCGCCGAATCGGGTCGCGGCGACCCCCATGCCCGTGTATCCGACCGCATAGCTCACCCTGTCCTCGAGCGCCCTGCCGAACATCACAGAGAACCGGCTGCAGGTATCGATCACGCCGCCCCATCGATGCGAGAACCTGATGTCCTCGAGTTGGGGGAACATGCCGTAGAAGTGGCCAGCGAGCTTGTCGAAGGTGGGTTCCCACTGCTCGAACCTGGGATCGACCCCGTTGCGCCAGTGGTAGACCGCGTCGTAGCCGCCGAACAGGATGCGACCGTCCTCGCTGGTGCGGAAGTAATGGAACCGGTTGGTCGCGTCGGCGAACCCCTGTCGGCGTTCCCAGCCGATCGATGCGCGCTGGGCCGCGGTGAGCGGTTCCGTCATGAGGACGTGGTCGTACACCGGTACCACGTAGCGCCTGATCGATCGCACCAAGGGACGGAACGCGTTCGTCGCGAGGATCGCGCGGCGCGCCGTGACGTCGCCCGCGGCGGTTGACACACGCACGCCTGCGCCGACGAGACCGATGCCGGTCGCCGGCGTCCGTTCGTGGAACCGGACGCCGAGCGTTCCAGCGACCCGGGCGAGTCCCCACGCCAGTCGGGCAGGGTCGACGATCGCGCAACCGCTCCGCTTCCAGAGGCCGGCGAGGTAGCGAGGTGAGTCCAGTTCGGCGCGGACCTGCTCCTGGTCAAGGAATCGCGCGTCATAGCCGTAGCGCTGCTCGAGTTCGACGCCTTCGCGCATCCATCCGACTTGATGCGGCTCCGTTGCCACCGCGACTTCTCCGGAATCGACCCAGTCGCATTCGATACCGAACCTCCGCACCGTGGCCTCGATCCCCTCGAAGTTGTCGGCGGCAAGGCGCTCGATCGTCTCGATCTCGTCGGGGAACCTGGCGATCCCGTTCTCGAGCCCGTGCGTCAGCGTCGCGTCGCAGAACCCACCGTTGCGACCGCTTGCGCCGAACGAGATCGTGTCGCCTTCCAAGACCAGGACATCACGGTCGGGATCGTCCTGCTTCGCCTGGATCGCCGCCCACAGCCCGGTGAACCCTGCGCCCACGATGACCAGGTCAGCGGTCGTCGGACCGGTCAACGGCGGATGTGGGGCCGGTGCATCAGAACGATCGAGCCAGAAGGGAACCGTTTCCGCATCGGCGTGGGCACGTCGGAGCGACGACGCGGGCGCGGCCACGGACGCGGTCAGTCCTCGTGCACGGTGATCTGGAAGACCTTGCGCAACGCCTCGTGCACCGTCCAGGTCGTGCGCGCACCCCGTTCGAGGATGCACATGTCGCCGGGCGCGACTTCGAGCGTAGGACCACCTTCGACCTCGATCGTGGCTCGTCCCTCGATCACGACGAAGAGCTCATCCTGCTCCACGTCGGTGACGACGCCTTCGGTGATGCGCCAGATCCCACGGACGATGCGACCGTCCGGCGACTCCCACACCACCGCTTCGGTGACCTCCGGCGACCCCGCGAGGATCGTCGTAGGGTCGAGCTCGCCGGGTTCAAGAGGAACGTCGACGACGTGCAGGGAGGATGTGGGGTCGAGCTCGGGCGGATCACTCATGGCAGCAGAGGCTACCGCGAGTCCGGCTCATCCGGTCGAGGCCAGACCACGTCGAACCGCTCGAGGACCACGAGCGAAGCGTCGTCGATCGGCGTACCCATCTGCGCGAAGAACTCCAGGTGAGTTTCACGCCAGTACGCGAGAGAACGGTCACCTTCGCCCTCGACCCAGGCGAACTCCTCGCTGACTTCCCCGAAGGGTGCGACATCGACTCGGCTCGTGCGCACGACGCAGAGCGGGGTGCCCGAACCATCCACCACGACACCGTGGTCTCCCACAACGGGGAGTGGTTCGCCATCACGTTCGTAGTCCTCGAACAGGCTAGTGGTCGCACGCTTCGGTCCATCGACGACCAGCCTGCCGAGTTCCGTCTTCATCTCAACGTCATCGTCACCGCCGAACCACCATGTTTCGAAGGTCGCCTCGACGCCGGTCGCGCGGACGTACTCGTCCCAGTAGGCCTGGACGGCGACGGATGGTTCAGAGCTCATATGCCCTTGAGGAAGGCGACCGTTTCGGCGAGACCGTCTTCGAGATGGGTCCAGGGCTTCCATGCGATCGCGCTCGGCGCCTTGGCGATGTCGAGCGCGATACGGCGGAGCTCCCCCGGAGGCAACGTGCCGTATGTCGCTTCCTTCTCGTAGCCGATGATGTCGGCGATCAGACGGAAGAGATGGTTCACGCTGGCTTCCAGGCCGGTGCCGATGTTGACGAGCTTGCCGGAGCCGCGATCGAACGCTTGCACGAACGCGTGCACGACGTCGTCGATGAACACGTAGTCACGGGTCTGGTTGCCGTCGCCGAAGATCGTCACATCCTCGTTCGCGAGCATCTTCTGGGCGAAGATCGCGATGACACCCGCCTCACCATGTGGATCCTGACGCGGTCCGTAGACGTTGCCCAGTGCCAACGCGGAGAAGTCCAAGCCCCGGTACCGCTGGTAGAAACCCAAGTAGTCCGTGACGACCTTCTTGGAGATGCCGTACGGGCTCATAGGGTGCGAACCCTGTGCCGCGGTCTCCTTCGCCGGCAGGCGCTTGGGCTCACCGTAGATCGTGCCGCCGCTCGCGGCGTAGATCACCTTTCGGGCCTCGACCCGGGCGGCGCACTCCAACACGTTCAGGGTACCCATCACATTGATCGAGGCATCGAGGGCAGGGTCGGTGAGGGACGGGCGCACGCCTGACTGAGCCGCGAGGTGATAGATCACCTCCGGCCGGTGCCGCTCGAACAGGGGCAGCAATCCATCGGCGCGCACGTCCATGTTGAAGAACGTGAACTCCTTGCCGTAGCCCCTCGCGTCCACCAGGTTGGCGATGCGCCCAGTGGTGAGGTCGTCCACGCTGATCACGCGGTGTCCCTCTGCGAGGAGTCTGTCGGCGAGGTGCGATCCGATGAACCCGGCGCCCCCAGTCACCAGGACCGTGCTCACGGCGCCAACCTTAGTTGCGGATCCGCTGGAGTGTCGAGCGGCGTCCGATCGCCCGCCGTCCAACGAGCCGATCCCAGACACGCCACCATGGCAGCGTTGTCGGTGCACAGCGGCAGCGACGGGGTCAGCACACGGATGCCCGCACGTTCGCCAGCTTCGGTGAGCCGTTCGCGCAATCGTGTGTTCGCGACCACGCCGCCGCCCAGCAACACCGTGGGTGCACCCACATCCTTGGCGGCTGCCACGGTCTTCGATACCTGCACATCGACGATGGCCTCCTGGAAGCTGGCCGCCAGGTCGGGCAGATGCAGGTCGTTGCCGGCGGCACGCTCCCGTTTCACGTATCGCAGCACCGCCGTCTTGAGTCCGCTCAACGAGAAGTCGTAGTCACCTGAGTCCTCCATGGCCCTCGGGAACCTGATCGCCGTGGGGTCACCCGTGCGTGACATCGCATCCAGCGCGGGTCCACCCGGGAACCCCAAGCCCAAGAGCCGGGCGACCTTGTCGAACGCCTCGCCTGCCGCATCGTCGAGCGTCTGACCCATCACCTCGTGATGCAACATCTGCGGGACGTGGACCAACATCGTGTGACCACCGGAGACGATGAGCGCGACGTACGGAGGCTCGGGTGGTCCATGCTCCAGGAAGTTGGCCCAGTAGTGCGCCTCGAGGTGGTTCACACCCACGAGGTCGGCGCCGGTGCCCAGCGCGACCCCCTTCGCCGCAGCCATACCCACCAGCAGCGCACCCACCAGGCCCGGCCCTGTGGTCACAGCGACGGCATCGATGTCGGGGAACCCGATGCCCGCCTCGGCGAGTGCCTCTTCCAGGAGTGGGTTGAGGGCCTCGACGTGGGCCCGTGCAGCGACCTCGGGCACGACCCCTCCGAACCGTTCGTGAAGGTGCACTTGGGAGGCGATCAGGTTCGCGCGCAATGCATAGCCATCCTCGACGACCGCGACGGCGGTCTCGTCGCACGAGGTCTCGATGCCCAACGTGATCACGAGGGGCGCACCATCTCCGGAAGCTCCGCCACGATCGAGTGCAGCCGCTGCTGGTACTCAGGGGTGCGGATGTCGTCGGTCCACATGATGAGCGCGTCCTCGTTCAACTCTTGGTAGTAGTTGCGACGGATCCCCACCGGATGGAACCCGAACCGGCCGTAGAGCCGTTGGGCACCCCAGTTGGTGACCCGCACCTCCAGGCTGACGGCGCGGCCTCCCAGGTCGATGGCGCTCTGCACCAACTCGTGGAGCAAGCGCGTCCCGATCTTGTGCCGGTGCTGCTGGGGGTCCACCGCGATATTGGTGACGTGGGCTTCGTCCCCGTAGCAGATCAGGCCGCCGTAGCCCACGACCACCTTGTCGATGCGCGCGACCAGATACGACCGGTTGCTGGGTTCAGTCATCTCGGCGACGAAGAGGTTGGGGCTCCAAGGGCGCGCGTACACCTGACGCTCGATCGTCATGACGCCGCGCAGGTGACGCCTGCGCATGCGCCCGACCTCGACCTTAGGCGCCCCGTGCTCGCTGATCCCACGCGATCTCAGCATCGGACTTCCTCAGATAGACCGGGACGACGTCGAACAGGGGATCATGTTCCTCCCGCAGGAAGCGGGGCACGGCGAGCTCGACCAACGCGGCGGCATCAGGATGCGCCAGCGTGGGCGAAGCGAACTCGACACGGCTTCCAAGCTCTTGCAGCACATGTCGATACAGCATGGCACCGTTGCCCACCGCCAACACCTCCCCCGGCCTCGCGTGCAATTCCGCGACCAGCCGATCAGGCGTGACGACCACTTGTTCGGTCTCGCGCATCACCCCGCCCGGCACCGACCGGTAGAGCGCGAAGAAGACCTCTCCTCGGCGACCGTCGATCACCGCCGCGATGCGCTTGTGGCTGGTGCGGACGGCGTAGGCGAGCGCGTCCAGGCTGGTGATGCCCACGAGTGGCACGTGCAACACCTGCGCCAAGGTCTTCGCCGTCTCCACGCCCACCCGAAGACCCGTGAACAGGCCGGGCCCGACGCCCACCGCGATCCCGCCGACCTGCTTGAGCTCGATGTCGCTCCATGCGAGCAACTGTTGCAAGGCCGGGGTCACGGATTCCTGCCGCGCCTTCCCGGCGATCGCCACCCGCCCGATGATCTCGGTCTCAGTACCGATCGCGACACTGGTCTGGGGTGTGGAGGTCTCGATCCCGACGACGATCACGGGCCGCTCCAGGGTCGCAGCGCAGCTTCCAGCTCGGGCCAGCGGGGTATCCACCCAGCGCCGAACGCAGCCACGGAGATCCGACGGGCCTCCGATCCGCCTGCTGGATCCTCGGGGTTGAGTTCGATCCGAAGGCGATCGGCCGGCAATAGCGTCTCGACGGCGTCACCCCATTCGACCAACAGGACGCCCTCTCCTCCTCCGAGTTCGTCCAGGCCTAGGTCGACGACTTCCTGCATCCGATCGAGCCGGTAGACGTCCACATGCGCCACCTCGAGGATGCCCGAGTACTCCTTGACCAACGTGAAGGTCGGCGAGTTGACGGTGTCTTCCACGCCGAGCCCTCGAGCGACGCCCTGTACCAGTGTGGTCTTGCCCGCGCCGAGTTCGCCGGTGAGCACGACGGCATCGCGGGCACGTAGGAGCGCCGAGACGGCTTCGCCGACCTCACGGGTGTCTTCGGCGGTCTGGGTACGCAGCGTGACCTGCACGTCAGAACAGCTCCAGTTGTTCGTCCCGTTCGGAGTCCGGAAGGTCGATGACGGGGCCACTCGCCGCCTCAGGCGGGGCGGTGAGTGTCCCCAACGTGGCGAGCACCAGGCCGAAATCCTGCTGCAGGAGCGTGAACTGGTTCGACTTCTCGCCGCCGCCATGCAAGATCGCGGCCGGATGGAAGGTAGGGATCACGGTACGGCCGTGCCACTGGTGCACCTGGCCACGTAGGCGGGTGATGCCGGTGCTGGTGTTGAGCACGAACTTCGTCGCGAAGTTACCCAGGGTGACGATCACGAGCGGCTGGATCAGCGAGATCTGCTCGACCAACCACGGGGTGCAGGACTCGATCTCGTCGGGTTGGGGATCGCGATTGCCGGGTGGCCGACACTTGACGATGTTGGCGATGTACACCTGGTCCCGGGTGAGGCCGATCCCTCCGAGCATCCGCGTGAGGAGCTGGCCCGCCGCACCGACGAACGGTTCTCCTTGCTTGTCCTCGTGGAACCCCGGCCCCTCCCCGATGAACAACAGATCGGCGTCGGCGTCCCCGGCACCGAACACAACCTGCGTCCGGCCTTGGGCCAGCCGACACTTCGTGCAGGTGGCCGCCTCCGCCCCGACCATAGCGAGGGTCCGACTCACGAGCCGGTCCTCTTGCGGGCCCGCGCTGAGGCCGACCGCGCGGGCCACTTCAACACGCGCTTGGCGAACATGCGGATCTCGCGATCGAGTTCCACCGGGCGTTCCAGCATCGGCATATGGCCGGCGCCAGACATCACCACCAGTCGCGCGTCGGGAAGCTCGCCGGCCAGCTCGATGGCCGACGCCGGCGGCGTGACTCGGTCATGTTCCCCCACGATCACGAGAGCGGGAACGACGGCTCGGGGCACGGCGTGTCGCAGATCGATGTCCATCAGCTCAGCGAGGCCATCGGTCCATACCTCCGAGGTCGCCCTCTGCGTGAGCTGGACGATGTGATCCACCAGATGCGGAGGAGCGTCGGGGCCGAACTGGGTGAGGCGAACTGCCGCGGCAGGCACGTCACCCGGACTCGCCATGATCGCCTTGCGAACCTGATCGACCCGGCGCATCGCAGTGGACAGGGTGGCGGGACGACGCCGCAACAGACCGGTGAGCGAACCCATCATTCCGGTGAGCAGATCGTCGGTGGATGCACCGACCAGGACGAGTCCCGAGACACGCGAGCCGAACAGCTCGGGGCGTTGTTCGGCCATCGCGATCGACGCGATACCACCCAAGCTGTGACCGATCACCAGCGCTGGTGTCGACGAGGTCACCGAATCCACCACGGCCGCGATGTCGCGACCCATCGCTCGCAGTGACAGGTCGCCATGCGCGGGTGGACCGCTGCGACCGTGACCCCGCTGGTCCATCAGGACGCATCGGAAGTCGGTCGACAGATCGACCCACTGCTCGTGCCAGATCGTCATATCGAGGCTGAAGCCATGCACGAAGAGCAGGACCGGGGCCTCGGGATCGCCAGCAGCTCGCACCGCGATCCGGGTCCCGTCGAACGATTCGATGTGGCCGAGGTCATCAGGTGGGAGATCCCTGAGCTCCGCCTGGAGGTGGGGGTCGGTGCGGCGCCGCAGCACGGTGCGGGTGACCGCGCCGGCGGCGAAGGCACCGGCGGCCACCCCGGCTCCGATCGCTGCCGCGCGCTTCTTCACGGTCGGTACCTGCGCGGCACGCGGGCCCCGATGCGTGCGAGGATCTCGTAGGCGATCGTACCGGCGCGGTCTCCGAGCTCGTGCGCAGTGATCATGTCGTCGCCCTGCTGGCCCAGGAGCACGACTTCCTCACCCAGCGAAGGCTGGAGTTCACCGCAGTCGACCATCAACTGATCCATCGTCACGTTCCCTGCCACCCTGCAGCGCCGACCTGCGATCAGGACATCAGCGTTCGAAGACAGCGACCGAGGGTAGCCGTCGGCGTAGCCGACCGGCACGACCGCGATCCATGCGTCGCGATCGAGTTCGTATCGATGGCCGTAACTGATCCGCTCGCCGGCAGCCAATCGCTTCACCATCGTGACGCTCGAACGCCAGCTCAGCGCAGGGCGAAGTCCGAGGGATGTGCCGACGCCGGGCGCTGGTTCGATGCCATAGATCCCGATACCTACTCGCACCAGGTCCAGCCGGGCCTCTGGGTGCAGGATCGTGGCGGCGGTATTCGCGGTGTGCAGCATCGTGGGTTCATGGCCCGCGTCCCGCACGGCATCGACGACGTCGAGGAACCGGTCGAGTTGGTCCTTCGTCGTCGAGGCGTCTTCCTCAGATCGAGCGAAGTGCGTCCACAGGCCGCCCAAACCGAATCCCGCCGAGACGACTTGGGTCACGAAGGCCGGCGCCTCCCGCGGGGGCCACACCCCGAGGCGGTGCATACCGGTGTCAACCTTCACATGAACGGCGATCCCCGATGCCGTGGCCCCAGTCACCGCCGCGAGCCGATGCAGGCCGGGTGCGCTCGCGAGCACGGGGGTGAGCCCGGCGGCGAGTGCCTCAGCCTCCGCCCCGGGTGGGAATTCCGACAGCACCATGATCGGTGAGTCGATGCCCTCGGCCCGCAGGAGCAGTCCCTCCTCCACGAGGGCGACGCCGAGCCATGCGGCACCGGCTCCTACGCATGCCCGAGCCACCTCGGGTGCGCCGTGGCCGTAGGCATCGGCCTTGACGACCGCCATGAACCCGACACCTTCACAGGCAAGAGCTCTCACGTTGTGCGCGATCGCATCGAGGTCGACCTCAACATGCGTCGAGCGGAAGCTCACCCTGCCTTCGCTCATCGATCCGACACCTGCGCGATCGCCTCGGGCAGGCGGACCGCGATGTCGCCCGCCCGGGTGCCTTCACCGAGCGTGCGTCCCGCGAGTCGGCCCGCCTCGCCATGCAGGTAGGCGCCGGCCCACGCCGCGTCGACGGGTTCGAGACCGCGAGCCAGCAGTCCCCCGATGACGCCGGTGAGCACATCGCCGGAGCCTGCGGTGGCGAGCACCGAGCTCCCGGTCAGGTTGATCCGGACCGTGCCCTGGGGGGTCGCGACCAGCGTGCGCGGTCCTTTGAGCAACGTCACCGCATCCGAATCCGCCGCGAGCCCCTTCACCGCCTCGATGCGATCCATGTCGATCGCCCGCGCGCCGATGCCGGTGAGACGCTCGAACTCCCCCTGGTGCGGCGTGAGCACGGCCTCGGCTTTCCGATCGGCGATCTCTCGTGAACGTCCCGTGAACGCGTTGAGGCCGTCGGCATCCAGGACGACCGGCACCGGGCTCGCTGGCACCAGGTTGCGCACGAACGTCGCGGTCTCCTCGTGTTGGGTGAGCCCAGGCCCGACGGCCAGGGCGTGCGCTCGTTCCAGCGCTGCCAGCACGGGACCTATCGCGTCGTCGGCGACCGTCCCGGCGTCGGTCTCGGGAAGTGGCAGGAACACGGCTTCGGTCATGTGCGCTTGCACGGCCGGCATGATGGAGGCTGGGACGGCAACGATGACCAGGCCGGCGCCCATGCGCTCGGCCGCCTCGGCGATGAGGCACGGCGCCCCGGTCATGTCCCGGGATCCGGCCACCACGACCAGCACGCCAGAGGCACGCTTGTGGGTATCCACCGGCCTATGAGGGAGGACGGCCGTGACGTCCGACGGTTCGATCACGACGACGTCGGATGGCATGGTCGAGTCGTCGAAGCCGATATCGACGACTCGGACCGTCCCGGCGTGTTCGGCACCGGGGAGCAGGATCACACCGACCTTCGCTGCACCGAACGTCACCGTGATCGCCGCCCAGACTGCTTCGCCGTCGACCGCCCCCGTGGCCCCATCGACCCCCGAGGGGATGTCCACCGCGACGACGGGCACGTGTGAGGCGTTGAGGGCCTCGATGGCTGCGGCCCACTCGTCTTCGGGCACGCCGCGGAACCCCGTCCCGAAGACCGCGTCGACGGCGACGTCCGCGCGGGCGAGTTCCCGGGCAAGCGATGAAGCACCGAACGGCGCCACCCGAACCCCGACGTCGTGGAGCCGATCTGCGTTCGTGACGGCAGGCACTCGAAGTTCATCCATCGCCTCCACGGCGACGACGTCGACCCGCATGCCCCACCGAGCGAGATGTCTCGCGGCCACGAACCCATCTCCACCGTTGTTGCCTTTGCCGCACACCACGACGGCGCGCCGGCCGTACGTGCCACCACATACCTCGACCGCAGCCTGCGCCACCGATCGGCCGGCTCGCTCCATCAGCACCTCGGCAGCGGTCCCGCCGGCCTGGGTCGCACGGTCGAGTTCGACGGCTTGCTGTGGGCTGAGGACGGGCTTCATGGCCTCAGTCCTCTCGCACCGCGATGGCGAACGACACGGCGTTGGTCTTCTCGTGGGTGAACGTGATCAACACCCGAGTGATCCCGAGGGCGTGCGCTCTGCGTTCCGCGTTGCCCGTCAGCTCGATCGAGGGTGCCCCGCTGGGGTGGCGGGACACGCTGATGTCCTTCCAGCCTCGCCCCCGATATCCACCGAGCGCCTTGATCGTTGCCTCCCGCGCCGCGAACCGGCCCGCGAAGGACTCGGCAGGCCGAGCCTTACCGTCGCAGTACGCGATCTCGGCCGGCGTGAACACCCGTTCGCGCATCGTTGGGTGCCGTGCGAGCGCGCGCTCCATGCGGGCGATCTCGCAGATATCGACGCCGAGCCCGACGATCTCCACGCTCCCCAGCTTAGAGGCCGTGGGCTGCCACGACGCTCACTCGACGGTGACGCTCTTGGCGAGGTTCCTGGGTTGGTCCACATCGCAGCCCCGTAGCGTCGCGACGTGATAGGCCAGCAGCTGCAGTGGCACGGTCACCACCACGGGTGAGAGGAGTTCAGGGGTCTCCGGCACTTCCAACACGTGGTCGGCGAACCCCCCGATCTGGGTATCGCCTTCAGTGGCGATCGCGATCACCATCGCACCTCGCGCGCGCACCTCCTGGATGTTCGACAGCATCTTGGGGTACACGTGACACTGGGTCGCCACCGCGACCACAGGCACCCCGTCTTCGATCAGCGCGATCGCGCCGTGTTTCAACTCTCCCGCAGCTTGTCCTTCCGCGTGGATGTAGCTGAGCTCCTTGAGCTTGAGGGCACCTTCCAGGGCGGCCGGGTAGCCCGTGTGACGCCCGATGAACAAGATGTCGGGCGCACCCTGATACCGCTCCGCCAACGTGCGGACCTGCGGGTCGAGGGCGATGGCCCTGCTCACCTGTTCGGGCAGTCGGTCCAGATCTGCGAGGATCTCGGCGATCTCTTCCGGGAACTTCGTGCCGCGAACCTGCGCGAGGTACAGCGCGACCAGGTACTGCGACACCATCTGGGTCGCGAACGTCTTCGTGGCGGCCACGCAGATCTCCGGCCCCGCGTGCGTGTACAACACGCCCTCGGCTTCGCGAGCAAGGGACGAACCCACGGTATTCGTGATCGCGATGACGTAGGAGCCCTGACGCCGGGCATGACGCGCCGCTTCCAACGTGTCGATCGTCTCGCCCGATTGGCTGACCGCTAGCGTGAGCGTGTCCGGACCCAGCACCGGGTCCCGGTAGCGGAACTCACTCGCGATCTCGATCTCCACCGGCAGGCGTGTCCAGTGCTCGATCGCGTACTTCGCCACCAGCCCCGAGTGGAACGCCGTGCCACAGGCCACCACGAACACCTTGTTGACCTGCCGCAGGACATCGTCACTGACGTGCAATTCATCCAGCGTGAGGCGCTCGGCGACCATGCGCCCCACCAGTGTGTCGCGGATCGCGTCGGGTTGTTCGTCGATCTCCTTGCGCATGAAGGTGTCGTACCCGCCCTTCTGCGCTTGTTCAACGTCCCAGTCCACCGTGATCGCCGACGGCGACAGAGGCCTGCCGTCGAGATCCGTGAAGGTGGCGCCGTCCCGGCGAACCTCGACGATCATCCCTTCCTCGACGGGGATCACCGTGTCGGTTCGATCCAAGAGGGCGGGGATGTCCGAGGCCAAGAGCGTCTCTCCCGTGCCGAGGCCGACCACCAGCGGAGAGGAAACCTTCACTCCGATGAGGACATCCGGTTCATCGATCGCGCAGACGACCAGCGAGTACGCACCTTCCAGGTCGCCGACGGCGGCACGCACGGCATCCACCAACGAGGTGCCGGGTTCCGCGAGCTTCTCCTCGATCAGGTGAGCCACGCACTCCGTGTCGGTCTCTGAGACCAGCACGTGCCCGTCCTTATCGAGCCGAGCGCGCAGGCCTTGGAAGTTCTCGATGATGCCGTTGTGGATCACCGCGATGCGCTCGTGGCAATCCAGGTGCGGGTGAGCGTTGCGATGGGTCGGGGCTCCGTGCGTTGCCCAGCGCGTGTGGCCCATCCCGACGGAACCGCCAGGCCCTCCGTCGGCCGAGAGCGCCGACTCGAGCTCGGACAACTTGCCCGTCCGCTTGACCACGCTCAGGCCATCACCCAGCACGGCAACTCCCGCGGAGTCGTACCCGCGGTATTCGAGTCGTCGGAGGCCTTCGATGATGATCGGAAGTGCCTCGTCGGGACCTACATAGCCGACGATGCCGCACATATGCCAACCCTAGCAGTGAGCCGTCTCAAGGCGGTCAACCCGACATGCCGGGAGCAGTCATGCCGCGCCCAGGGCGCTTCGAACCACGGTCGCTATCGATTCGGCGTGTTCGCTCGCCAGATCCTCGGTCGGGGCCTCGACCATGACCCGGACCAGGGGCTCGGTACCTGACGCGCGCACCAGCACACGGCCTTCATCGCCCAGGACACCTTCCGACGCCTCGACAGCACCCCAGACCGATGTTGCGCCGACGAGTCCGTCTCTATCCCGGACGTCGATGTTGATCATGCGCTGGGGATATCGATGCATCACGGAAGCGAGCGCCTTGACCGTGCGGTGGGTACGACTCGCGAGCGACAGGAACCGAACCGCCGTGAGGAGGCCATCGCCGGTGGTTGCCTGTTCATGGAAGATCACGTGGCCCGATTGCTCTCCGCCGAGCATCGCCCCGGTCCGCAGCATGTCCTCCAACACGTAGCGGTCGCCCACCTTGGCGGATACGACGTCGATGCCCGCCTCACGCATGGCGTGATGGAAACCCAGGTTGGCCATGACCGTGGTGACGACGGTGTTCTCAGCCAAGGACCCTCGTTCCTTCAACCCCACGGCGCACGCCGCCAAGACTTGATCGCCATCGACGATCGCCCCTTCAGCATCGGCGAACAACGCTCTGTCGGCATCCCCGTCATGGGAAACCCCGGCGTCGGCACCTCGACGTACCACCTCGGCGGCCACCACTTCGGGATAGAGCGCCCCGCACGCGTCGTTGATGTTCTTGCCGTCCGGCTCGGCGTGGATCGGGTGGACCGTCGCGCCCAGGCGACGGAAGAGTTCGGGCGCCAGGTTTGACGCCGCACCGTTGGCACAGTCCACGACGACCGTCATGCCATCCAGCCGAGCCTCCGCCGCATCCACCACATGCGCCAGATACCGCTCGCGCTCGTCACCGATCGTCAGGGTCTGGCCGGTGCGCTCGGCTGGAGTCCAGGAGTCGTCGAGCGCAGCCTCGATCTCGTCCTCGATGTCGTCGGCCAACTTCATCCCTCGAGCATCGAAGAACTTGATGCCGTTGTATTCAGGCGGGTTGTGCGAGGCGGAGATCACGACGCCGGATGAAGCGCCGAGGTCGACGGTCATGAACGCGATCGTGGGCGTGGGTTCGATCCCGGCGATGATCGCGTCACCACCGGCGGTCCTGATCCCTTCGACCAGAGCGTCCTCCAGCCACTCCCCGGATGCGCGAGGGTCCCGTCCCACCACGAAGGTGGGGTGACCATCGCCATGACGGCCAAGGACGACCACGGCGGCCCTGCCCAAACCGAGAGCCAGATCCTCGGTGAGCTCGGACCCCGCGAGTCCTCGAACACCGTCGGTGCCGAACAAGCGTCCCATCAGCCGAGAAGGCTACTCCACGGCTGCACGAACCCGCATCGGACGCCGGGCCTTCCCCCGCAGAGGGCCCTGGACGGCATGGAACGGTCCATCTGGGTGAGGACGTGCGAACATGGTGCGCATGAGTGAAGACGGATTGGTGCAGATCTACGCGAGCGCCGACACGACCGACGGCTTGCTGATGCAGGGACGACTGGAAACCGAAGGCATCCCGGTGATGCTGAAGGGCGAGTCGGAAGGCCCCTACCGCATGGGCCCCACCTATCTGTGGGTTCCCACCGAGCAGGAGGCAGATGCCAGGGCGATCGTCGAAGCCGTGAGGGCTGGCGCATACGCGTTGGCCGAGGACGCGGACCAGAACGAGTTCGAAGGTGACGCCGAGGACCCAACTCCCTGAGGGTGGAGGGTCAGCGCTTGGAGTACTGCGGCGCCTTGCGGGCCTTCTTCAAGCCGTACTTGCGACGTTCCTTCTCCCGAGCATCCCGCGTGAGGAATCCTTCGGCTTTGAGCTGACCACGAAGCTCTGGATCGATCTCGATGAGGGCCCGCGCGATCCCCAATCGGATGGCGCCGGCCTGCCCGCTGATCCCGCCCCCCTTGATGGTGACGACGATGTCGTAGTCCTTCTCGCGACCCACCAACCGCAGAGGCGCCTGCGCCACCATGCGGTGCACGCGCGTCGGGAGGTACTCCTCGAAGGCGCGGCCGTTGATCTGGAACTCACCCGTCCCTGGGGTCAGGCGAACCCGCGCGACCGCTTCCTTGCGGCGTCCGGTGATGATCGTTGCGGGGGTCACAGCCACGAACTTACTCCTCAGGGGTCTTCTCGGTCTTTGGCTTGGTCGCCGCGGGCTTCTTGGCGGTGGTCGACTTCTTGCCAGAGGTCGACTTCTTGGCCGTGGTCTTCTTCGCTGTCGACTTCTTCGCCGTGGTCTTCTTGGCCGTCGACTTCTTCGCCGTCGACTTCTTGGCGGTGGACTTCTTGGCCGCCGGCTTGGACGCAGGCTTCGGGGACGTCGGCGTGGTTGGCTCCGCGGCCGGTTCTTCTTTGGTGAGATGCCTGGTCTTCAACTCGTGCACCGCGGGCTCGGGCAGACCCTCCCACTTGGGGGGTTGGCCCAGTGTGTAGTCCACGGGCCGCTGCGCAGCGTGCGGATGGTCCGGGCCGGCGACCACATGAAGCTTGTTGATCATGACGCGGCCGAGCCGATTCTTCGGCAGCATTCCCCTGATGGCCTTCTCCACGGCGAACACGGGCCGGGTCTCGAGGAGTTCGTCGTAGCGGATGCCGGTGATGCCACCGGGGTAACCCGAGTGGCGGTACGCCACCTTCTTGAACTCCTTGCCACCGGTCACCGTCACCTTGTCAGCGTTGATGACGATCACGTGGTCGCCGGTGTCCATGTGAGGGGCGAAGATGGGCTTGTGCTTGCCGCGGAGCAGCGCGGCCACCTCCGATGCGAGGCGCCCCAGCACCTTGTCGCTGGCGTCGACGACGTACCAGCGGCGTTCGATGTGCTCAGGCTTCGGAGAGTAGGTCTTCAAAGGTGTGGGTCTTCCATACGTGGGATATCGGCCAGGGAACCCGGCCGACGCATCAGACTACCTGCGCCAGCGCGACCCCGTCAAAAAGGGAGCCACTCAATGGGCCCGTCGGGTGCCGTACAC
This sequence comes from Actinomycetota bacterium, assembly GCA_036520695.1. GTDB lineage: Bacteria > Actinomycetota > UBA4738 > UBA4738 > HRBIN12 > JAOUEA01. The sequence goes on along the minus strand of DATDJD010000183.1, from coordinate 7,508 downwards.
GACCCGTTCGAGCGTGAGGCCGTGTGGTGGCGCGATGTAGGTCGCTTGGGCACGGTCCTTGGCACGCAGGATCGATGGGATCGCCTCCGGATCGACCTTGCCCTCCCCCACCGCGACGAGCGTGCCCGTGAGGGATCGCACCATCTGATGTAGGAACGCGTTGGCGCGGAAACCGAGTTCGAGCCGATCGCCACGGCGATCGATGCTCACGCGCTGCAGATCCCGGATGGTGGGCTTGCCAGGGCCTGGGTGCCGGCAGAACGACGTGAAGTCATGTGACCCCGTCAGCGTGGCCGCCGCGGCCCGCATCGCTCGCCGATCTGGGTCGCAGGGGTGGTGCCACACGAACCGAGCCTCGAACGGATCGGGAACCGGGCCAAGGTTGATCCGATATCGATACACACGCGCGCTCGCCGAGAACCGCGCGTCGAAGCCGGCCGGCGCCTCGTGGACACCCAGCGCCGCGACCTCCGGTCCCAGCCGTCCGTTGATCGCCTTTCGGATGCGCGCGCAGGCGACCTGACTGGTCGTGGTGAACGAAGCGACCTGGCCTCGAGCGTGGACCCCCGCGTCCGTACGACCAGCGACGGACAGCTTGACGCGCTCGCCGGTGATCGCGCTCAGGAGCTCAGCGAGCGTGCGTTCGACCGTGCGGATCGGACGGCTCCCCTGCGCTGCCCACCCTCGGAAGCCTGTCCCGTCGTAGGCCAAGAGCAGCCGGATCGTCCTGGCCGTCATGGCCTCGAGCGTACGCGGACGAGACGACCGTGGGGCCGGCCCTAGCCCCGCTCGACCAATTCGATCCGAGCCATCGGCGCAGCGTCGCCCTTGCGAGGGCCGAGCTTCAGGATCCGCGTGTAGCCACCGTTGCGGTCCTCGAACCGAGGACCGATGTCGTGGAAGAGGTGCGCCACGATGTCGCGGTCGGGGATGTCCTTCAGCACCTCGCGTCGTGCGGCGAGATCGCCACGCTTGGCCTTGGTGATGAGTTTCTCCGCGTACGGGCGCAACGCCTTGGCCTTCGCCTCGGTCGTCTCGATGGACTCGTGGGTGAAGAGCTGCCCTGCCATGGTGGACAGCAGCAAACGCTGATGCGCCGGGTTGGAGCCGAGGCGTGGGCCCTTCTTGGGTTTGGGCACGGGTTACTCCTCCCGCAGTCCGAGACCCAGCTCCTCGAGCTTGGCCTTCACTTCGTCGATCGACTTCTGCCCGAAGTTGCGGATGTCCATGAGCTCGGACTCGCTCTTGAGCACCAGGTCCCCGACCGCGTTGATGCCCTCGCGCTTCAGGCAGTTGTAGGAACGCACCGACAGGTTGAGCTCCTCGATCGTGATCGCGTAGTCACCCGGGACCTCTTCGTCCTCGGCGGGACCGACGGTGACGCTTGCGGCTTCGGCGAGCTCACTGAACAGCTGCACCAGCTCCAGCATCGTGCCGCCGGCGGAGGCCACGGCCTCGCGCGGGGTCACGGAACCATCGGTCTCGACGTCCAGGATCAAGCGGTCGCGGTCGGTCATCTGCTCGACACGAGTGTTCTCGACCGAGTAGCTGACCTTGCGCACCGGCGAGAAGATCGAGTCGACCGGGATCACGCCGATCGGGTCGCGCGGCTTCTTGTTCTTGTCGGCCATGCGGTAGCCGACGCCCCGTTCGACCGTCATCTCCATCTCCAGCGAGGCACCCTTGCCCAGCGTGGCGATGTGCAGCTCAGGGTTCAGGATCTCGACACCGGCAGGTGGTGCGATGTCGCCCGCGGTGACTTCGCCTGGTCCCTTGGCCTTCAGGTAGACGGTGGTGGGCTCCTCGAGGTCTGACCGGACGACCAACTCCTTCAGGTTCAGGATGATGTCGGTGACATCTTCAGTGACCTTCGGGATCGTGGAGAACTCGTGCAGCACCCCATCGATACGAACCGACGAGATGGCCGCGCCCGGGATGGACGACAGGAGCGTCCGGCGGAGCGAGTTACCAACGGTGTAGCCGAACCCCGGCTCCAAGGGCTCGATAGCGAACCGAGAACGGGTCGGTGAAACGACATCCTCAGTGATCTGAGGCCTGGCGACGATGAACACGTACTTCCCTCCTTCGGCGGGGGATCAACCACTGCTACCCCACCTCTTCGAGAACGCTACCGCTTCGCTACTTGAGCGCTCCCTTGGTTCTCCCGGCGTCGGATCGGCGTCGGGTGATGCGATGTGCTCGCCGCTCGACGCGGCTTCTCTTCTTGCGCCGCTCGACGCGGCTCTCTTCTTGCGCCGCTAGACGCGGCGACGCTTGCGTGGCCGGCAGCCGTTGTGCGGTACCGGCGTCACATCTTGGATCACCGAGACCTCGAGGCCTGCGGCTGCGAGTGAGCGGATCGCGGTTTCACGACCCGAACCCGGACCTTTCACGAACACGTCAACCTTCTGGAGGCCGTGTTCCTGGGCTTGGCGGGCAGCCTTCTCAGCGGCGAGCTGCGCGGCGAACGGCGTGGACTTGCGCGAACCCTTGAAGCCCACGTTCCCGGCGCTGGCCCAGCTGAGCGTGTTGCCCTGCAGGTCGGTGATGGTGACGATGGTGTTGTTGAACGTCGACTTGATGTGCGCCTGGCCGTGCACGACGTTCTTCTTCTCGCGGCGCTTCGTCTTCTTGGCTTTGGGCTTGGCCATGGGCTGTGGAACTCCTGACTGCTTGGTCGACTGCTTCGTCGCACCCGCGGATGCGTTACTTCTTCAGGGCCGCCTTCTTCTTGCCGGCGATGGCCTTCTTGGGACCCTTGCGTGTCCGGGCGTTGGTGTGGGTTCGTTGCCCACGGACCGGCAACCCACGGCGGTGACGGATACCGGCGTAGCAGCCGATCTCGATCTTGCGCTTGATGTCTTGCGCGACCTCGCGGCGCAGGTCACCCTCGACCTTGAGGTTCTGATCGATGAAGGCACGCACGCGAACGACTTCTTCTTCGGAGAGGTCGCGAACCTTGGTGGCGCCGTCGACGTTGGCGCCGATCACGATGGCGATGGCCGTGGTCCGTCCTACGCCGTAGATGTAGGTCAGCCCGATGTCGAGCCGCTTGTCGCGGGGAAGGTCGACGCCTGCGATCCGAGCCACTGCGCGTGTCCTCTCTAGCCTTGACGCTGCTTGTGTCGGGGGTTGGGGCAGATGACGAGGATCTTGCCTCGACGCCGGATGACCCGGCACTTGTCGCAGATCTTCTTGACGCTGGGACGAACCTTCATCTGCACGCGACTCCCGTTGGCCCTTACGAGGCCGATCTACTTGTACCGATACACCACACGGCCTCGTGTGAGGTCGTAAGGCGACAGTTCAACCAAGACCCTGTCCCCCGGCAAGATCCGGATGTAGTGCATCCGCATCTTGCCCGAGATGTGGGCCAATACCACGTGGTCGTTCTCCAGCTTCACCCGGAACATGGCGTTGGGTAACGGTTCGACGACCGTCCCCTCCACCTCGATAGCGTCCTTCTTCGGCAAGCTCCAGCTGATTCCTTCGAACGGGTTCGGCCCGGCCGCGGCGCGCAAGTCGCAAAGCCTCCGGACGGGGCGAACGGACAGTATAGGGCCAGCGCCGAGCCAACGTCCATGATCACGCCCGCCCCGGGGCCATGGCAGCCCTCAGCCGCGTGCCGTGAGGATCTCTGGGCCGTCCTCGGTGATGGCCACGGTGTGCTCGAAATGAGCCGAGAGGGACCCATCGGCCGTCACCACGGTCCAGGCATCATCAAGGGTCCGCGTCTCCTCGCCGGCCAACGTGAACATGGGCTCGATCGCCAGGACCAGACCCGGGCGGAGATCGGGCCCACGGCCGGGTTTCCCGAAGTTGGAGATGAATGGATCCTCGTGCATGGACCGGCCGATACCGTGACCCCCATACTCACGGATGATTCCCAGCCGTTCCGGATCGGCCACCGACTCGATCGCCGATCCGATGTCGGAGAGCCTGCCACCGGGCTGGGCCGCCGCGATCCCCGCGTAGAGGGATCGCTCGGTCGCCGTCACCAGCCTGGCCGCCTCCTCCGAGGGCGCCTCACCACCCACGAACACGGTCACGGCGGAATCTCCGTGGAACCCCTCCCAGATGCACCCGAAGTCGAAGGAGAGCAGATCCCCTTCCTCGATCTTCCTGTCCGAAGGTATGCCATGGACCACTTCGTCGTTCAGAGAGATGCAGGACACCGCCGGAAAGGGAGGCTGGCCATGTCCGCCGTACCCCTTGAAGGATGAGGTGGCCCCTTGGTCGAGGATGTACTCCTCAGCGATCTGGTCGAGGTTGAAGGTGGAAGCCCCTGGAATCGCGGCTTCGAGGGCTTTGGAGATGGCATCGCCAGTGATCCTCCCGGCCCGGCGCATCTTCTGCAACTCCTCGGGTGACTTCCGGATGATCACGGGGTCTCCAGGGCCGCGATCGTTCGATCGATCACCAGGTCCTCGGTGGCTTGCGCGTCGATCACACGCAGCAATCCTCGATCGGAGTAGAAGACCTCGAGTGGCTCGGTCTGCTCCTGATACACCGCGAGCCGACGACGGACGGTGAGCTCGTCGTCATCGGGGCGCCGCTCCAGTTCGGCGCCGTCGACATCACACAGGGTGTCGTTGGCGGGCCGCTTGAACTCCATGTTGTAGGTGCGCTTGCACACCGGGCATGTCCAACGGTTCGAGAGCCTCCGGACCGCCATCTCGTCGGAGATCGCGAACATCAGGACGGCGGTCAACGGTCGGTCCGCGCCGGCCAGCCCTGCCTCGAGCGCCAGCGCCTGCGGCACGGTGCGCGGGAAGCCGTCCAAGATGAACCCCTGCGCCGCATCGGGTTCATCGAGACGATCCATCACCATCCGCACCACCAGGTCGTCGCTCACGAACTCGCCTCGGTCCATCACCGCGCGAGCCTGGATACCGAGGGCGGTGCCTTCCTGAACGTGTTGGCGCAGGATGTCACCCGTGGAGATCTGCGGGATGTCGTAGCGTTCCACCAAACGCTGCGCCTGCGTCCCCTTGCCTGCCCCCGGGGGGCCGAGCAACACGAGCCGCATGCAGGCCGCCTACTTCAGGAAGCCCTCGTAGTGACGCATCAGCAGTTGAGACTCGATCTGCTTCATCGTCTCGAGGGCAACGCCAACGGCGATCAGCACCGAGGTGCCTCCGAACGAGAACTGCTGGAGGTTCCAGAGCGCCAACACCACCGTGGGGATGAGCGCGACCGCTGCCAGGAACAAGGCACCGGGCAGCGTGATGCGGACGAGGATGTCGTTCAGGTAGTTCGCGGTGGGCGCGCCGGGGCGGATGCCCGGGATGAACCCTCCCTGCTTGCGCAGGTTGTCCGCCTGTTTCACCGGATCGAACTGGATCGCCGTGTAGAAGTAGGCGAAGAACACGATGAGGGACGCCAAGATGATCATGTACACGATGCTGTCTTGCCGACTCACGTAGTTCGTCACGAAGTTCTGGAACCACTGCGCATGGATGACGCTGGCGAGCAGGGTGGGGAAGTACATCACCGAGGTCGCGAAGATGATCGGGATCACGCCGGCCTGGTTGACCTTCAGCGGCAGGTACGTGCTGCCGCCCGCAGTCATCTTGCGGCCCACCACGCGCTTGGCGTATTGGATAGGGATCCGTCGTTGACCCTGGTCCATGAAGACCACCGCAACGATGATGCCCAACACGACCAGGCAGATCACCGCGAACTGGAACGCACCACCTTGGCGCAGGATGGCCAGTCCCTCGGCGGGCAACGACGAGATGACCGACGTGAAGATCATGATCGACATCCCGTTGCCCACGCCGCGTTGGGTGATGAGCTCGCCCAGCCACATGATCATGGCGGTGCCGGCGGTGAGGGTCAGCACGATCAGCGCTACGTTGGGACCGCTGAACGTTCCGGGCGGGAAGATGTCGGGGATGCCCGACTGGCCCGAGTGGAACAGGAAGACGATGCCGGTGGACTGGAGCAGCGCCAACACGACCGTGAGGTAGCGGGTGTACTGGTTGATCTTCTTGACGCCGACCTCGCCCTGCTCCTGGAGGGCTTGCAGCTTGGGGATCACGACGGTGAGCAGCTGCATGATGATCGAGCTGGTGATGTAGGGCATGATCCCCAGTCCGAACACCGCCATGCGACCCAAGGCGCCGCCCGAGAAGATGTTGATGAACTGCAGGAAGCCGCCGGCGCCCTGCTCCTCGATCGACCGCTGGATGATGCCGAAGTCCACCACCGGGACCGGCACGTGTGAGCCGAACCTGTACACGCCGATGATGAACAAGGTGAAGAGGATCTTGTTGCGCAGGTCCGGGACCCGGAACGCGTTGAGGAAGGCCTTCAGCACGGTGAGTAATCGTACCCCGGCTCAGCCGAGAAGCTCGGCTCGGCCACCCGCTTGCTCGATCTTGGCCTTCGCGGCCTCAGAGAAGGCGTGGGCCTTGACCACCAGCGCATGATCGATCTCACCACGCGCCAGGATCTTCACAGGGCGTCCTTTACGAACCAACCCGTGCTCGTACAAGCCCTCGGGCGTGACTTCCCCGTCGGCGTAGTAGGTGGAGAGCACCTCGACGTTGACCACCGAGTACTCCACCCGCGTCGGATTGGTGAACCCCTTCAGCTTCGGCACCCGACGCTGCAGCGGCATCTGTCCACCTTCGAACCAGGCGGGCACGTTCTTGCGAGCCCCGGTCCCCTTGGTTCCTCTGCCTGCGGTCTTGCCACGCACGCCGGCACGGCCACGACCGACGCGCTTCTTGTCCTTCGTGGCACCCTCGGCGGGTTTCAGGTGATGCAGCTTCATGTTGCTTCCTTCCCCGCCCCGCGCTTCGCGCTTCCCCCGAGTTCCTCCACCTCGACGAGGTGCTTGACCTTGGCGATCATGCCACGGATCTCGGGGCGGTCTTCCTTGACGACTGAATCGTTGATGCGATGCAAACCCAGCCGACGAACCGTCGACTTCTGGTCCTTCGGCCGGTCGATCACGCTCCGGACCTGCGTCACCTTGAGCTGGCTCATCGGCGACCCCCGCGACCCGGCTGCTGACGCTGCTGCCGCGGCTTGTCCGCGTCGCTGTAGACCTCTTCGAGCGCCGCGGTCCGCGCTGCCTGGAGACGAACCTCGGCGGCGGCGACCGCTTCCAGCATGGGCTTGGGGGCCACCTCGTGCACGTCGAGTCCACGCAGCCGAGCCACCTGCTCTGGCTTGCGGAGGTCCTTCAGGCCCTGGACGGCTGCCTTCACGATGTTGATCTGATTCGACGAGCCCATGGACTTGGAGAGGATGTCCTTGATCCCCGCGCATTCGACGAGCGCTCGCACCGGGCCACCCGCGATGACGCCTGTTCCTGGGGCAGCGGGCTTCAGCAGCACGACACCGGCCCCGGCTTCGCCGACCACCTCGTGGGGGATCGTGGTGCCCATCATGGGCACCTCGAACATCTTCTTGCGGGCCTCCTCGACACCCTTGGCGATCGCCGCGGGCACCTCCTTGGCCTTGCCGTACCCCACACCCACGCGGCCGGCGCCGTC
>DATDJD010000182.1:0-4315 GCA_036520695.1 Actinomycetota bacterium | reverse complement strand
CCGTCGAGCCACGGTCGCCGATCGCGATGCGGTGGTCGCCACCCTGAAGCGGGCGTTCACGATGGATCCTTTGGTGAGGTGGTTCTTCCCCGACGACGTCACCTACCCGGCGCGCGCAGCGGCCTTCTTCGGCTACCTCTTCGACATCCGCGTCGAACACGGTGAAGTGCGGGTGGTGAGCGAAGGTGACGCCGCCTCGCTGTGGACACCACCGGACGGGGTGACGATGTCGACGTCCGAACAGGACCGGCGGTGGGCCGATCAGGTGGAAGCCGGTGCGGGGCCGGGCGAGATAGCCCGCCTCGACAGGTTCGACGAGGCGGTCGCGGCGATGAGACCCGCCGAACCCCACTGGTACTTGGGCGTCCTGGCAACCGACCCGTCGCGACGACACCGAGGGCTCGCGAGCGCCGTGGTCCAACCGGTGCTCGAACGAGCGGACCGCGACGACAAGCCGGTCTTCCTGGAGAGTGCGGCGGACAACCTCCCCTTCTACGCGCGGTTCGGTTTCGCAGAGCTGGGCGCCGCCGACCTGCCGGACGGGCCCACGGTGCACACGCTCTGGCGCGAGCCGAAGACCACCTAAGCGTGCCGAAGGTCCAAACCTTCGATGCCCTCGAAGCCGGCACGATCCAGGGTCACCACAGCACGGTCACGGGCGATCGCGGTCGCTGCGATGAGCAGCTCATGCGAGCCTCGCGGCCGGCCCTGTCGTCGCATCTGCACCAGCAGGTCGGCATGAACCCTGGCAACCTCGAGGTCGTAGTCCTCTGCCGGGATCGTGGCCAGTACCTGTTCGACGAACAACGCTCGCTTCGCCCTGTGCTTCGCGTCGGCCAGGTCGACGCCGACCCAGAGTTCGGCGGCGGTCACCGCCGCCATCGACACGTCGTCGTCGTCGGAAAGCATGGCATCGAGCTTGGCTCGTCCTCGTTCGGCCGCGACCAGGATCGACGTATCGACGATCACCCTTCCCAGGTCGTCACCTCCGCCGGCTGCGTGTCCCTCAGTGCCCGGAGTTCATCGGCCCACCGCTGGTCGTGCGGTCCGGATGCCAACAGGTGCTTCACCGTCCGACCATCGGCCCCGGTCGCCGGCTCGATGCGGGCCACCACTCGGCCGTTGCGCCGAACCACGAACGACTCTCCTCGATGCTGGACCGCATCCAGCACATCGGCGAAACCTCGAGCTGCCTCGGTCGCAGAGATCTCCTTCATGCATATCAGATTATCAGATAGTTTCGGCGGGAGGCCCATGGACCCTCCGCGAGAGCTACCGGTCGCGTCCTGGGCTACCCTCCCCTCCATGCCGGCTTCCGAGCAAGGAACGACGACGGACCCCTTGGCTTCGCGATGCTTCGTCGGTTCGGAGGTGGGCACCCTGCGCCGGGTCATGCTGCACCGTCCCGGATTGGAACTGCGGCGACTCACGCCCTCGACGGCCCGCGAGCTCCTGTTCGACGGGGTGCTGTGGGTAGGTCGGGCGCGGGAGGAACACGACGAGTTCGCGGCGGCCCTGGCGTCCCGCGGCGTCGAGATCGTCTACCTGGAAGACCTGCTCACCGACGTGCTCGACCAACAGGACGTGCGGAACGAGCTGGTCCAGAGCCTCGGACCACCGTCGCTCGGACCCACCCTGGGGCCTGAGGTTCGTGAATGGCTGATGGCGCTGCCTGCCGCCGAACTCGCGGAACATCTGATCGCGGGCGTCACGTTCGACGAACTGCCGTTCACCAGCGACAGCATCGTGGCGCGCATGGGACGTGGGTTCGTCGCGGCGCCGCTGCCCAACACCCTGTTCATGCGTGACACGTCTGCGTGGATCTACGGCGGCGTGTCGGTGAACGCCATGGCCAAGCCCGCGCGCATCCGCGAATCGCTGCACCTGTCGGCCGTGTACCGCCACCACCCCATGTTCACGGGCTCGACGTTCGACATCTGGAGCGACGACACGCCGGCTCCCATGTTCCTGGAGGGCGGCGACGCGCTCGTGATCGGCAACGGTGCAGTGCTGGTGGGCATGGGCGAACGCACGCACCCTGCAGCCGTCGAGATCTTGGCGAAGCGGCTGTTCGCGGCCGGCGCGGCGACCACGGTCATCGCGGTAGAGATCCCGTCGCAACGGTCGAGCATGCACCTGGACACGGTGCTCACGATGCTGGATGTCGACGCGTTCACGGTGTTCCCCGACGTGCGCGACACGATGTCCACCTACGTCGTCACTCCGGGCCTGGGTGGGCAGCTCTCGGTCGAAGAAGTTGATGACCTGTTCGACGCACTCGCACGAGCGCTCGATGTGCCGAGGATCCGGCAGTTCGAGACCGGGGGAGATCGCTTCCAGGCCGAGCGCGAGCAATGGGACGACGGGAACAACGTGCTCGCGATCGAGCCCGGCGTGGTGGTGGCCTACGAGCGGAACGTCGACACGAACCGCAAGCTGCGCGACGGGGGCATCGAGGTCATCACGATCGACGGCGAAGAACTCGGCCGCGGCCGCGGTGGCCCTCGATGCATGAGCTGCCCCATAGAACGAGACGCCATCGCCCGCTGATCCCGCAGATCCGACGAGGAGCACCGGGGTATCCTCGCCGCATGCCGAACCTGCCGTCGGGCACCGTCACGTTCCTGTTCACCGACATCGAGGGCAGCACCGAGCTGCTGAAACGTCTCGGTGACGACGGGTACGCCGCCGTGCTCCAGGACCATCGACGGATCCTGCGCGAGGCGTTCGCTGCACACGAGGGCCAGGAGATCGATACCCAGGGTGACGCGTTCTTCTACTCGTTCCCCAGGGCGCGAGATGCGGCGGCGGGTGCGGTCGAGGCCCAGCGCGGTCTCGCCGGTGCCGCCTGGCCCGACGGCGTCAGCGTCAGGGTCCGGATCGGGCTCCACACGGGCGAACCATCCGTCGGTGACGAGGGGTACACGGGCCTGGACGTGGTGCGTGCGGCCCGGATCGCGGCGGTCGGCCACGGCGGGCAGATCCTGATGTCGGACACGACGAGGTCGTTGCTGGGCGCTTCGCTCCCGGACGGGGTCACCGCGCGAGCGATCGGCGAGCAGCGGTTGAAGGACATCGATCGACCCGAGCCGCTCCACGAGCTGACGATCGATGGGGTCGCCGCGGCGGCTCCCACTCCGGCACCCGACCCATCGACCGATGAAGCTGCGTTCGAGAAGGCGTTGGAGCAGACGATCCAGCAACACATCCTCGACCAGGTCCAGCGCTCGCTCGGAGACAAGGGTGCGTAGGTCACCGGGATGACCGACGCGCACCCGCTGCCCGATGAGGCTGTCTCCCTGTTCGGCGAGGCCCCCGAAGGGTTCATCGCCGCACGTGACGAACTCGTCCGACGACTGCGCGACGACGACCGGGCCAACGACGCCGCGGCCGTCAAGGCGATGCGCAAGCCCACGGTGGTGACGTGGACGCTGAATCAACTCTCCGCGCGAGACCCCGACGGCGTCGCCGCGCTCTTGGACGCCGGGTCGGAGGTTCGGGCGGTGCAACGGGCCGCCCTTTCGTCCACCAAGGGAGCGGCCGATCGACTCAAGGAGGCCTCGGCCGATCGACGAGGCGCGATCACCGCCCTCACAGCGACAGCGCGCAGCGTGCTCGAGGACGCCGGTCGCGCATCGCCCCAGCACATCGATGCGGTGCGCCTCGCGCTCGAGACGGCATCGACCGATCCGGACGCCGGGGACCGCCTGCGGACCGGAACCTTCGAGCGCCCACCCGAAGGCGCGTCGGGGTTCGGTGACCTCGCAGGCCTCACGCTGGTCCCCGACCTCGACCAACCGACGCCGAAGGCAACGAAAGATCGCACGACGACGCGATCGCGAACCACTCGCCCCGTCGACGGCGACCAGGAGCGAGAAACCGAGCGCAAGCGCCTGCGGCGTGATCGTGATGCAGCGGTGCGAGAGGCCACGAAAGCTCGTGAAGCCGCCGAGCGATACTCGCAAGAACTGGAGGCCATGCACAGGCGTATGGCCGTAGTGGATGGCAAGCACCGTGCTGCCGAAGCCGACGCGACGGAGAAGGAAGCGGAGGCCACGCGTGCTAAACAGGCACTTGCAGCTCTCCCGGACGTCAGCTCCGAGCGGTGATCAGCCGATCGCTGACGGCGCCGATGATGATCGCGGTCGGAAGTTCCCCGCTACTTGTTCCAGTCCGTCGAAGAGGAGGAGGAGCCTGAGCCGCTCGAGCCCTTGGCCTTCTTCGCGGCCCGCTTCTCCTTCAACGACTTGCTCGCGGCGGTCTTCGAACCCTTCCCGCCGCCCTTGTCCTTGCTCGCCATGACTGCCCCTTTCGT
>DATDJD010000181.1:0-2558 GCA_036520695.1 Actinomycetota bacterium | reverse complement strand
GCGACGCCGTACGAGGTCATGTCGACGTTCGGCGATCAGCTCGCGGGCACGTACGCGGCCGACGATGTCCTGCCGCGAACCGCCCGCGTTCTCGCTGAGGGCGTTGGTGCCGAGCGAGCGGAGGTGCGGATGGCCTTCGGTGACGAGATGCGGCCCGTCGCCGTGTGGCCCGTGGACGCCCCCGATCTGCCCGACGATCACGTGGCCGAGGTTCGTCACCAGGGCGATCTCCTCGGCGCCCTCGCGGTCGCGCTCCCGGCGAATGACCCGATCGACGCCACCCGTGAACAGCTCGTTCAGGATCTGGCGGCTCAGGCTGGATTGGTGCTGCGCAACGAACGCCTCGCTCAGCAGCTCCGCGCGCGCCTGGTGGATCTACAGGCGGCCCAGAAGCGTCTGGTGACCGCCCAAGATGAGGAGCGGCGCAAGCTCGAGCGAAACATCCATGATGGAGCCCAGCAGCAACTCGTTGCGCTCCAGGTCCGGCAGCGGCTCGCGGAGCAACTGATCGAGCGCGATCCGGCGAAGGCGAAGGAGATGCTCGAGCAGTTGCAGATCGAAACCGGCAGGGCGCTCGACGATCTCCGCGATCTCGCCCGGGGCATCTACCCACCGCTCCTCGCGGACAAGGGCTTGATCGCCGCGCTCGAGGCGCAATCGCGGAGGGCGCCACTTCCCGTCGTCGTTGGATCGGAAGGCACCACGCGCTACCCGCAGGAGATCGAGGCTGCCGTGTACTTCTCGGTGCTCGAGACGATGCAGAACATCACGAAATACGCTCGGGCGAGCACGGCATCGGTGCAGCTGGTCGAGGCGGAAGGGACGCTCGAGTTCATGGTCACCGACGATGGGGTCGGGTTCGATCCCTCCTCGACCGGCTACGGCACCGGACTACAAGGGGTCGCGGATCGACTCGGTGCGCTCGACGGCGATCTGCGGATCGAGAGCACGCCCGGTGCGGGCACGACCGTGGTGGGCAGGGTGCCGCTCGTGGGACGCGAGGCAGCGTCCGAAGGCGCTCGTGAGGAGGTGACGGTGTGACCTCCAACGATCGGGCGAAGCCCACCGGGTTGCGGCGACTGGAACGTGGTGTCATGGGTCTGCTGATGGGCGTGATCGCGTTCATCCTGGAGAAGATCGTGATGCGGTCGGTCCGCCGGGAGGGCGGCGGCACGCCATCAGCCGGGGGGATGACGGTCACCACCAAAGGTGGCGAGATCGACGTCGACGAGCTCTAGCGCTTGCGGATGATGTCGACCACGACACCCAGGGTGAGCAGTCCGCCGATGATGCCGAACGTCACCGGGATCCAGGGTGCGACACGCTCGGACAACGCTGTCAAACCGCTCGCCAACACGGCAGCTCCCGCGATCAGGCCCAGGGTCAACCGGCGTCCTGCTCGTCGGATCGTGTCCTCCAGCGAGGCGGCGCGGAAGTTCACTTCCAGCTTCTGACCGGGGCGGGCACCGATCAGCCTTTCGACAGATTCCACGACCCGCAGGGCTCGGACCTTGAACTTCTGGACCTGGTAGAAGATGGCCTTCGGGTCCATCTTTCCGCCCATCTCCTTGAACACGCTTCGCATCAAGAAGGCTCCTGCCACATCGAACGGGTCGAGTTCGGGATCCAGGGCGGCGGTCGCCAATTGCATCTGAGCGAGCGCCTTGCCGGTGAGGGTCAGCGACGCCGGCAGTGGCACCCCGTGACGAAGCGAGATCTCGGTCATCTCCTGCAAGACCGGCCCCAGCTGGATCTCGGCGAGGGACGCGGTGCGGTAGGTGCCCATCAGCTCACCGATCTCGGCTCGGAACGCGTCCACGTCCAGGTCGTTGCGGTCGATCGCGCCCGACAGCATCAGCGACACGTCGGTGAGGAACCCAACGTCTTCCTGCCAGAACGCCATGAGCAGCAACATCAGCTGCTCGCGCATCTCGGGGCCGACCTCGCCCACCATGCCGAAGTCCAGGAAGTAGATCTGGTCGTTCCACCACATCAGGTTGCCGGGGTGCGGGTCGGCGTGGAAGAAGCCGTCCACCAGGATCTGCTTGTAGTAACTCTCGAGCAGCTGTCGCGCTGCCTCCTTCCTGGCTGCTCCTTCTGGGGCCTGTGCGATCGGGATCCCCTGGATCTCCTGCATCACCAAGAGGCGTGAACTCGACAGGTCGCCGTAGACGCCCGGGACGGCGAGACGCGAGAACTCCTCGATCACGCCGCCCATCCGCTCGATGTTCGAAGCTTCCTGGCGGAAGTCCAGCTCGCGATGCAACGACGACGACAGGTGCTCGAACACCGCCGCCATGTCGATCACTTGGTTCAGCCCGGGGCGGTCACTCACCTTCTCGGCGAACAGCTCCAAGAGGGCCAGATCCTGTTCGATCTCCTCGCGGGCGTTGGGCCGCTGCACCTTGGCGACCACACGTTCCCCGGTGGCCAACGTCGCTCGATGCACCTCGGCGATCGTGCCGGCCGCCAGCGGCTTGGGATCGATCGTCTCGAACACGTCTTCCCACGGGACGCCCATCTCACGTTCCATGACCTGGACGACTTCATGTTCGGTG
>DATDJD010000180.1:0-12861 GCA_036520695.1 Actinomycetota bacterium | reverse complement strand
ATCGCGGATCTCCGCGATACCTATATCCCCGAGGCGTTCGATGGAACCTCGGCGACGGTCCTGGTCGGTGGAGAGACGGCGTTCGTGAAGGACTTCTTCGACATCTCCGACCAGTACACGCCGCTGATCATCCTCGTCGTGCTGAGCTTGTCCTTCGTCCTGCTCACGGTCGTGTTCCGCTCGATCGTGGTGCCGGTGAAGGCCATCATCATGAACCTGCTGTCAGTAGGAGCGGCCTACGGGCTGATCGTGCTCGTCTTCCAGAAGGGCGGTCCGGCGATCGGCGAGACGATCGCGAACGCGCTCGGCTTCCAGCAGGTCGATTCGATCGAGGCTTGGCTCCCGCTGTTCTTGTTCTCGATCCTGTTCGGGTTGTCGATGGACTACCACGTGTTCCTGCTGACCCGGATCCGGGAGCGTTACGACAAGACTCACGACAACGCAGCTTCGGTCGCCTATGGCCTGCGCACGACCGGCGGCATCATCACCGGCGCTGCGATCATCATGGTCGCGGTGTTCGCGGGATTCGCCGCTGGGCGGCTCACGTCGCTGGAACAGATGGGCTTCGGGCTCGCGGTGGCGGTGTTCTTGGACGCGACCGTCGTGCGTTCGATCTTGGTGCCCTCGACGATGCGCCTGCTGGGCGACCGAAACTGGTACCTGCCGAAGTGGCTCCAGTGGTTGCCGAAGATCGACGTCGAAGGCCATGAAGCGGCGACGGACTCGGTCACGATCCCCGACACACCGGCCGAACTCGTGGAAGCAGGCGACGCAGCGAAGGACTGACCTGCACGTTCCAAGGAATGCGGTCAGGATGGAGGGGGCCGACCGGCCCCCACCATCAGGAGGCGACGACGATGACCGAACGGATTCCCGTACTGGATGCCAAGGTCGCGGACGACCTACAAGCAACGCTGGTCGACCTGATCGACCTCGCGTTGCAGGCGAAGCAAGCGCACTGGAACGTGACGGGCAGCAACTTCCGTTCCGTGCACCTGCAGCTCGACGAGATGATGACCGAGTACCGCCTATGGTCCGATCTGGTCGCCGAACGTGAGGTCGCGATCGGCGCGTCGGCTGACGGGAGGGCTGCGTCGGTAGCCAAAGCAAGCGTGCTGGCGGCGTTCCCGGACGGCAGCGTCGACGATCGCCAGGTCGTCGAACTGTTCGTCGAGCGTCTCGAGACCGTCGCGTCCGCGTTCCGCGAACGCATGGGTCGACTCGGCGATGCCGACCCGGTCAGCGAGGACATCCTGATCCAGATCCTCGCCGGTATCGAGAAACAGCTGTGGATGGTGCGGACGCAGCTGGGCTGAGCCTCAGGCGTTCTCGACGCCGCGCGTCCGGGCGATCACCGCGTCGCTCCGGAGTTCTCGCAGGGCGTCTCGGCCGATCCACCGAGCCACGGTGCTCTCCATCGTGACGAGTCGTTCCGCTTCGCCGATCGCTGCGAGGCGGAGAGCTTCGTTGCGCTTTCCGATCTGACGCAACGCCCAGTTGACCGCCTTCTTGACGTAGTTGCGCTCATCCAGGGCTCCCTCGCGGATGATCGGCAACCACGCGATGTAGGACGCGTCGTCGTCATCGTGATCGCGGTGGGCGCGTTCGGCGATCAGGGTGAAGCCGGCGCGTTTGACGAACTCCTCCGGTCGCTCGACCCAGTCGCGCGCTGCGTCCATCGCGATGCTCGTTCGGTCGAACAGGTTGCCGCAGACTTGGTCGCAGAGATCCCACGAATCGAACTCGACCACCCACGCCTCCATCTGCACACGGTCGACGATCTCGGAGTCGTCGATCATCGACGCGAGGATCCGGGCCTCGTGGATCTCACTCGCCCACAGCGCCAGTGCGAGTTGGTGGTCGCCTCGATGCTGCCTCGCGAGCTTCCGGCAGGCGGGGATGCTGACGCCGAGCGCTCGTTCGACGTTGATGCCCACCCTCGACATCCCCGGCAACCGAGACGGGTCGGCGAGCGCTCGGAGGTCGCCGATCACCTCGTCCGCCGGCCTCATCACGTCCTCGTCGGGGAAGCTCCGGGGTCGACCGAACACGCGCGCTGGCCCAGGGCGTGGCCGAGCGTTCCTCGGTGGCGGGCAACCAACCGGTACGCGCGCTCGGTGAGGTCGGGGAAAGCGCTGGTGAAGGCCGAGAGCCGTGTGCCGCCTGGGAGGTGACGAAGCACCTCTGTGAGCGCTGCGCCAGAGGACCACACACGCCCGTCGCGCACGATGTGCCACGAGGCATACCGACGATCGGGATCGAGGTCGCCGAGGTGGCGGTCACCTTCGGAGCCCTGGATCGGGGAGAACGTCAGCGCGCCTCGCCGATCCCATACACGGAGGCGTGAGGCCGACCACCGACAGAACCCGCAGTCATCGTCGTAGAAGACCACCGGATGGCTCATGACTCCATGGTAGCCATGAGAGCTGGCATCATGGTTGCCATGGCGTCTGGCAAGGTTTCGCGTCGCAAGCCCGGTCGGCATCCACACCAAGAGGCCCTTCCGACACCGGGACCTTCGGCTCCCGCTCGCTGGCTGATGGTCGCCGACGCAGCTGCGCTCATCGTGTTCGTACTCGCGGGCATGCGGTCGCACCATGAGGGCACACTCGTCGGGGTCTTCATGCGGAACGCCGTTCCTTTGGTGTGTGCCTGGTTCGTCGTGGCGGCCCTGTTCCGTACCTACCGACGAGCCGGCCTCAAGGTCGTGTTCCAGACATGGATCGTGGCCGTGCCGATCGGGTTGATCGTCAGATCGCTCTGGGTCGGGTCCCCTCAGGGTTCGCGCGTCTTCGTGTTCCTGGCGGTGGGGCTCGCGTTCACGCTGCTATTCCTGATGGCGGGCCGCGGTGTCATCGCGCTGGCGACCGGGCGTGGATACCCACAGGGACGACGTACCCCCGGCCCGCGGGCGTGAGTACCGATCTCCAGATGCCGTCGCCGGGAGCGGCGCGGAGCTTCTGGCTCCAGGAAGCGCTCGCCAACGATCCGGGCGAACCCGCGCCGCCGCTCACGGCCAACCTCGTCGCCGATATCTGCATCGTGGGCGGTGGTTTCGCCGGCTTGTGGACGGCGGTCGAGCTATCCCGCCGGGCCCCGGATCTGCGCGTGGTGCTAGTGGAACGGGATATCTGCGGGGGTGGGGCCAGCGGGCGCAACGGTGGCTTCTTCTCGTCCTCATGGTGGGACGTGCAGGGCATCTGCGCCCTATTCGGTGAGACCGAAGGCATCCGATACGCCCACGCGGTCGCGGATACGGTGGGTGAGGTCGGCGTGTGGCTGGACGAGCACGACGTCGATGCCTGGTTCCATCACGACGGCATCTTGGGGATCCAGACCGGCGAGTGGCAAGGCGGGCTGGGGGCCGACGGCCCGGCCGAGTTCCTGGCGGCGCGGGGTCTGGCAGATCGGATGCGCCCGATCGAGCGGGAGGACGCGAGGAAGATCGCCGATTCGCCCCGCATCATCAACGCTCGTTCGATCGACGACGCCGCGGTGGTGCAGCCTGCCAGGCTCGCGCGAGGTCTCCGCAGGGTCGCGCTCTCCCAGGGCGTGCACATCTTCGAACGTACGAACGTCACCGGGCTCGAACGCTCGCGTCCGGCGGTGGTGCGGACCGACCATGGTGCGATCAGAGCGGACCAGGTCGTCCTGACGATGGGAGCGTGGGCCGCAGGGTGGCCCGGTTTCCGTAGGAGTTTCGCCGTGGTCGCCGACCACATGGTGGTGACCGAACCGATCCCCGAGCTGCGCGAGGAGATCGGGTGGACGTCGAACACCGGGATCGCGGATGGGCGAGAGCTGTTGTTCTACCTCCGACCCACCGACGATGACCGGATCGCGATCGGCGGAGGCGGTCTATCGGTGGTGTTCGGCGGGCGAGCGGGGGGCCGCGCCGCGACACACGATCGACGGGTTGCCGAGGTTGCCGCCCGCGGTCTGCTGTGGTTGTTCCCGCAGCTTGATGGGGTCCGGTTCACCCACGCGTGGGGTGGACCGATCGACCAGACCTCGTCCTACCTGCCCTTCTTCACGACGTTGGAGCCCGGCACGATCCACGCCGGGTTGGGGTTCTCAGGTCACGGGCTGTCCCAGACGATGCTGGGCGGACGCATCCTGACCTCGTTGGTGCTCGGCGAAACCGACGAGTGGACCTCGCTGCCCGTGGTCGGTCCGGAGATCGGGAAGGTGCCGCCGGAACCGTTCCGTTACGCCGGCGTCACGCTCGCGGCCCGTGCGCTGGAGTGGGGCGACCGTCGCCAGGATGCGGGACGCAGCCGCGGCGTGATCCCCTCGCTCCTCGGCGACGCACCAGGTCAGTTGCGTGAACGGTTGACTGGCAACCGCACCGATCAGTAGCGATCGTCCCGCGAGGATGGCAGCTGGGTCGGGTCGGCCTCGTTGGGCTGGAAACGGGGGCCGGCACTCGTGGAGCCACCCTCCATCTCGCGTTGGAACTGCCTGGCCTTGCGCTTGAGGGCCCAATACGCCAAGGCCCCCAGCACCGTGATGGTCAGCAACCCGGTGATGACCAGGAACGCCACCGCTTTCAGCACCGCGCCGAGGATGCCGAAGATGGCTGCCAACAACAGCAGGATCAGGATGAACACCATCATGCGCCCAGCCTACGACGAGCGCGCCGCTTCGACCGCCCGGGCGCTCGATGCGTGCACCGGTCGGCCATACTGCGGGCGATGGACGACACGTTCCGATCGCCGCTGAGCACCGACGCCTCTGAAGGCCGCACCGTGGTGGTGACCGGCGGTGGCACGGGCATCGGGCGCGCCACCGCCCGTGAGTTCGCGCGAACGGGTGCGCGGGTCGCGATCTGCGGCCGCCGGCCCGAGCCGCTGGACGAGGTTCGAACCGAGCTCGCCGACGACGGCCATGACGTGTTCGCCCAAGTGTGCGACGTTCGTGAGCCGGTTCAGGTCGCGGCGTTCCTCGATGCGGTCGGGGAGCGGTTCGGCGCCGTCGACGTGTTGGTGAACAACGCGGGCGGTCAGTTCGCGGCGCCCGCCGAGGACATCTCGCCGAACGGGTTCCGAGCGGTGCACCGCCTCAACGTCGACGCGCCGTGGATGCTGACCCACGAAGTGGCGACGCGCTGGATGATCCCGCAACGACGGGGGGTCGTGTTCTTCATCGGGTTCAGTCCACGCCGCGGCATCCCGCTCATGGCGCACTCGTCGATCGCGCGCAGCGCCCTCGAAACGATGGCGGCGTCCTTGTCGAACGAGTGGTCGCGCTTCGGGATCCGCACGATCTGTGTCGCCGCCGGACTGATCCAGACCGAAGGGGTCCTGCAGTACGGGGGTCAAGAGGTCGTGGACGCGTTCGCCGAGGAGGTCCCCATGAAGCGGCCAGGTTCGGCTGAGGAGGTCGCCGCGACGATCGCGTTCCTCGCGTCGGCAGGTGGCGGCTACGTCACGGGCTCCACGGTCTTGGTCGATGGGGGCGCCGATGCCTGGGGCCTCGGGGCGCCGCCCGCCGACCTTGAACCGCCACCGGCCTGAGGTCCGGAACCGAGCCTTCCGGCGTTCGCATCGGTCGTAGTAGGTTTCCCGACAGCTCTCGGTCGCCCGCGCCCGCAGGCGACCCGATCGAGTCCCTGGGAGGGGAGCGTTCATGGCTGATGCCCTGCAGAACTACATCGACGGCGCGTGGGTCGACGCGATCGACGGAGGCAGGTTCGACGTCTTCGACCCAGCCACCGGAGAAGTGATCGCCACCGCACCGGACTGCCAGCCCGCCGACGTGGAGCGCGCGGTGGATGCCGCTCGTCGCACGTTCGACGACGGTGCGTGGTGGCCGAGGACAACGGAGCGTGAGCGCGGTCGCATCCTGCTCCGCGCTGCCGACATCATGCGACGCGAGTTGCCCCGCCTCGCCGAGCTGGAATCCATGGACTGCGGCAAGCCCGTCGGCGAAGCACGCGACGACCTCGAAGAGGTCGTGTTCATGTTCGAGTACTACGGCGGCTGGGCCACCAAGATCTACGGCGACATCCCGCCGGTCGGCCCCGACGCGATGAGCCTGGTCGTGAAGGAACCGATGGGCGTCGCCGCGCTCATCACGCCCTGGAACTACCCGATGCCGATGGCGGTGCAGAAGGTCGCCCCCGCGATCGCTGCCGGCTGCACGATGATCCTGAAGCCCGCCGAGCAGACCCCGCTGACGGCGCTGGAGATCCCCAAGATCCTGGAGGAAGCGGGTCTGCCCGCCGGCGTGCTCAACGTGATCACGGGCTTCGGCGAGACCGCGGGCGCGCCCTTGGTGACCAACCCCAAGGTCGACAAGGTGGGGTTCACGGGGTCCAAGGACGTCGGCAAGATCATCATGCGGTCCGGTGGCGACACCCTGAAGCGCGTCACGTTGGAGCTGGGCGGTAAGAGCCCGAACATCGTGTTCGCGGACGCCGACTTCGACGCGGCGATCGAGGGCAGCGCCAACGGCATCTTCTGGAACCAGGGGGAGATCTGTTCCGCGGGCTCGCGTGTCTTCATCCAGCGTGAGATCTACGACGACGCGTTGAGCGCGCTGGTCGATCATGCGAAGGCGGTCAAGGTGGGCCAGGGCCGCGCCGCCGACACCACGATGGGTCCACTCGTCTCCAAAGAACAACAGGAGCGGGTACAGGAGTACATCGAGATCGGCAAGGGGGAGGCCACGCTCGCGGTGCAGGGTGCGCTGCCCGAGGACCCATCACTGTCGGGCGGCTACTTCGTGCCGCCGACGATCTTCGCCGACGTCGACAACTCAGCGCGCATCGCGCGTGAGGAGATCTTCGGTCCGGTGATGTCGGTGATCCCGTTCTCGAGTCCTGAGGAGGTCGTCGAGCTCTCGAACGACAACGACTACGGACTCGCGGCCGCCGTCTGGACCCGTGACATCAAGAAAGCCATCAACACGGCGAAGTCACTGCGGGCCGGGATCGTGTGGATCAACGACACGCAGCCGGCTCCAACGGAGGCGCCGTGGGGTGGCTACAAGCAGTCGGGCATCGGCCGCGAGTTGGGACGTGATGGCATCGACGACTACATGGAGGCCAAACACATCTACATCAACCTGTCGGAGCGAGACGAGGGTGGATCGTGACCTGCACGTTCGCAGGTGCAGTCGTCTAGGGGTTCAGCCCAGGAACGAGAGCGGGACGCAGATCCACCGACGTGGTCGAGGGCGCGATGCCTGCGGCCTCCGTGACGAACCCGTCAAGCACGAGCGGTTGATGGCTGTCGGGATCGAACCACCACTGCCTCACTTGGTTCTCCGACTTCAAGGTCAGCTTGATCGCCCGACGGTCCCTTGGGTCGCGAGCGTGCATATCGACCGCCGTGCTCAGCCGGGCCGCGACGATCATGAGCGCGGCCTTCTGTTCCGGAGCCACATCGGGGGCCTCCAGCAGCTCACCGATGGACCTGATCAGCCCCCACTCGACCGGACCGCCCCAGTCCTCGTACGGCTCAGGCGAGGCCCCGCCTTCCTCCACCCGAACGCGGAGCTGGGCTTCCACTTCATCCGGATCGGTGGAGAGTTGGGCGACCGGACCTGAGTCGGAGTAGAAATCCCCGGCCTCGAAGGTCCCCTCATTGGGCGCCCCCCAGCAGTGGCCCTGATACTTCGCACTCTTGGCCGTATCCAGCCTGCCGGAATCATCGGTCGCCCACCACGACTCGCAGAGGCCATAGCCCGAATCGAACCGCTGATAGTAGTACTGACCGTCTGGAATCCGAAGGTCCTGTGTCGGGGAGCCGATCCGATCTCCCCCCGCCATCCCGAGGCGTTCGGCCCCACTCTGGCGCATCGCTCCAACCGCGAACGCGACCACGGCGACCCCCACAACGAGCCCGACCATCCCGGCGCTCAGGCGCTTTCGCATTCGTCTGCGTTCGCGGCGACGGTAGATCCCGTCCAGGTCTGGGTGAACGGTCGGGGCGGCGGCGCCGGCTTTCTCCAAGAGATCGCGGGTGTCGTTCATCGGGTGGGGACTCCTTCCCTCAACAGGGCTCGTGCTCTCGCGACATGCACGCGCACCGTCGACGGGCGGATGCCGAGAGCCTTCGCGGTCTCGTCCGAACTCATGCCGACGAGGTCTGTGAAGATCACGGCGGCACGCTGGCGGGGGGACAGCCTTCCCAGTGCCTGCAGGAGATCGACGCGTGTCTCCGCCCGCCCGATCTCGTCATCGCGATGGTCGATCCGCAGACCACGTCGCATCGCGACCGACGCCCTGCGTCGTTTGCTGCGCCAGACGTTGGAGGCGGTACGGAACAGATAGCCGACCGGATCGTCCAATCCGTGCACGCGGTCCCAGCGTTCCAAGACCCTGAGGAACGCCTCTTGTGTGATCTCCTCGGTCTCATGTCGGTCCCTGGTGATGAGCCACATCGCGGCACTGAGTTCACGCTGGTGTTCAAGGTAGAAGACCTCGAATGAGTCCTGGACCGGATCGACCTGGATCACCTCGATAGGGAGCACGTTGGCATCTGCGTCCATCGAAACAAGAACGCGCGAGGTGGCGTAGCTGCTTACCCTCTCAAGCATGATCGTGCGCTACCACGAGAAGCCGGGTGGAACAGGCTGGCATCGTTGCCTCGTCGAGCGACGCAACCGATCGAGTGTTGCTTGGCTCGCCGGATCACCTGCGAGGTTGCTGAGCTGATACGGATCGGCACGCAGGTCGTACAGCTCCTCTTCGCCGGTGGCGTAGTGGACGAACAGTCGCCGCGTGGTCCTCAGCGCGCAGTAGGTCGGGGGATCGGCGTGCGGAGGTGATCGGTACTGCAGGTGTTCGATCAGCAGCTCCGACCTGACCCGGGAGACATCACCTCGTAGCAGATCCACGAGGGAGACGCCTTCACTGCCGGGAGCATCGACCCCGGCGACCTCGGCGATCGTGGGGGCGATGTCGACGTTGGCGACGATCGCACCGGTGGAAGTTCCGCGTGTGATCGGGTCGTACCGGATCATCATCGGGATCCGGATGGACTCTTCATAGGGAGTGAGTTTGTACTGCCATCGGTGCTCTCCGACCGCGGTTCCGTTGTCGCTCATGAAGATGATGAGGGTGTCGTCGAGTCGGCCTCGAGCACGCAATGCGTCCACGGTGCGCACGACGAGGTCGTCGACTGCCCTCAACGTGAGGACCTGCTGGGTCCATCGCTCCAGTGATTCTTCGACGTGCCCCCGAGGGAGGGCCCGGATGTAGGCGGGCTTGTCTGACACATCCGGTTCGCGGATGTTCGGTCCGGGCCGGAACGTGGTTCGGGGCTGCGCTGCTTCGTCCCGAGGGGGAAGCAGTTGCGGTTGATGAGGCGCCGATGGTGCCAGGTAGAGGAACAGTGGCTCGCTCGAGGAGGTCTCATCGATGAATCGTTCTGCCATGCCCGCCAGCACATCCGTCGAGTAGTCCTCAGGGGCTGCCCCGAAGGTCTCGGGCTCTCCGTCCACGCTCATCGTGTAGTCGTAGTAGAGCGGATGCCCGTGCATGAAGGCATTCCATCGGTCCCAGCCGGGCGGGATGTACGAAGGGTCCTCATACCCGTTGAAGTACTTGCCGATCAGGGCGGTCTGGTAGCCCGCGTCGTCGAGCCACGTGGCCAGGGTGGACTCGTCATCGAACGCGCGGAAACCGCCGTCGGGCGGGAAGTTCGTGTAGATCCCGGTCGTGTGTGAGTAGGCCCCCGTCAGGATCGACGCTCGAGAGGGGCAGCACAGCGGATTGACCACGAACGCGTCATCGAACGTCACCCCTGGTTCGCCGACGGTCCGCGTGAGCCCAGGCATCTCCGCGAGTGTGTCCCACCGCTGGTCGTCGGTGACGATCAGCACGATGTCCGGTTGGGCCGTCTCTCCTTCGGCAGTGCACGCACCGACCATTGCGGTCAACACGAACAACGCCAGGAGGCGAGAGATCGCCCTCCGGCTGGCCGACTGGCGACGTGCGGCGCTCGAACGTCCGTCCACGATGGGGTGTCACGCTCCTTCGACTGGCACCCAATGTGACACGTTTCCGTCGAAGCTGGTGACCGAGTGGAAGATGATCGATGTGCGCGATCAGTCTCGGACGACCATCCGGCGGGGAGCCAAGAGACCGCCGGCGATGATGCCCATGGTGGCGATCACGATCACGCTCACGGAAGCACGCAGGCTGAAGCTGTCAGCGACCCATCCCAAGATGGGAGGGCTCCAGATGAACCCGGTGTAGCCCACGGTCGATACCGCTGCCACCGCGTTCGTGGCTTCGTCGTCGGGCACATTGATCAGGCTGAACCCCGCCGGCGCGGCCGCCGCGATCGTGAACCCCATCAGCAGATAGGCCATACCGACGACGGCGGGACTGTCGGTGATCGCCGCGATCGTGCCGCCGACAGCTGCCCCGATCCCGGCCGCCAAGATCGTGGCCCTCGGTCCCAGACCGAAGAGGACCCTGCCTGCGAACATGCGCCCCAGGAACAACGCCGCCGAGTACGCGATGAACACGGATGCTGCCACGCCCGGTGTGGCACCGAGCTCCCCGATCAAGTAGCGGCCCGACCATGTGTCCATGGAGCCTTCCACCAAGAACGAGGACAGGACGACCAGCGCGGGGATCCACAACGCCGGATTCTTGAACAACGCCGAGACCGAGAACGAGGTGTCGGTGGAGGTGCCGACGTGTTCCTTGGGCACCTTGCGTGCCGCGATCAACGCGGTCACGACCAAGGCCACAGCTGAATAGAGGACACCGACGCGGTGGTCCATGCCTGCGATCTGGGTGAGCCCGGCGACGGCGGCTCCGGTGATGCCGCCCAGCGCGTAGCACGCGTGCATCCATTGCAGGATCGGCTTGCCGATACGGATCTCCGACCGCTGGGCGGCGACGTTGGCGTAGACATCGATGAGGCCGTTGCCCAAGCCCACCATCGCGAAACCGACGATCAAGAGTGAGCTCGGTTGCAACGCGATCACCGCGGCGCCTGCGGCCAACGATGCGAGCGAAAGAGACACGCTCTGGGAGATCTTGAGGCCCTGCAGCCGAGGGGCCACGAACGCCATCACCAACACAGCAACGGTGGCCAGCAACGTGTAGAGGATGCCGATACGGCTGTCGGTGATGTGGTGGTAGGCCTGGAAGTAAGAAACGAGGATGACCCACACGCCCCAGAACTGTCCGAAGGCCCAGTACCCCAGGAGGAGCGGGAGCACGTCGGGACGCAGTGCGGTTCGGACCGAGGAAGGCCCCGTCGCTTCGGGCACATGCTCGCGGGACATCGATGCATCATGGCACGGTCTGCCCGAACTCCTGTTCAACTTGACCCCACGTGGTCCCAGTGGGCTAGACTCCGCGAACCATGGCTGGCGGACAGGTGCAACTCGTCGATCTCGTGAAGCGCTTCGGGGACTTCACCGCGGTGGCAGGTATCAACCTCGAGATGCCCTCGGGCGAGTTCTTCTCGTTGCTGGGTCCTTCGGGTTGTGGCAAGACCACCTCGCTGCGGATGATCGCCGGGTTCGAGAAACCCTCGGAGGGCCAGATCCTGTTGGACGGGGTCGACATGGCCCAGACGCCACCGCATAAGCGGAACGTGAACACGGTGTTCCAGAACTACGCGCTCTTCCCGCACCTCAGCGTCGCCGACAACGTCGCCTTCGGATTGAAGTACAAAGACGTGTCGAAGTCGGATTCCAAGGATCGTGTCGGCAAGGCGTTGGAGCTGGTGCAGATGAGCCAGTTCGCCGACCGGCGTCCTTCTCAGCTCTCCGGTGGGCAGCAACAGCGTGTCGCGCTGGCACGGGCCCTGATCCTGAACCCTGCCGTGCTCCTGTTGGACGAGCCTTTGGGTGCGCTGGACGCGAAGTTGCGCAAGCGCCTGCAGATCGAGCTGAAGGCCCTGCAGGAAGAGGTCGGCATCACGTTCATCTACGTCACCCACGACCAGGAAGAAGCGCTCACCATGAGCGACCGGATCGCCGTGATGAGCCAGGGCCGGGTCGAGCAGGTGGGTCCCCCCAAGGAGATCTACGAGGAGCCGGCGACGGCGTACGTCGCTGACTTCCTGGGGGTCTCCAACCTGATGGACGGGACCGCCAACGGCGCGACCGCAGGTGGCTGCTCGGTTCGTCTGGGCGAGTTCGATCTGGTCGCCGGCCAAGGTGAGGAAGATCACCGCGGCGAGTGCAAGGTCACGATCCGGCCCGAACGGGTCGTGTTGGAGGCCCAGGGTGTCACCGGCCAGAACCGCATCCCCGCCATGGTGGAGCGCACGGTCTACGTGGGCTCGGTGCTCCAGCTGATCATCCACCTGCCGTGGGGCCAGACGATCCAAGCCTGGCAGCAGAACGAAGGTGACACGACCCAGCACCCCTCTGGCACGCCGATCACGGTGCAGTTCCCGGTGGAGGCCCTGCGCGTCCTGCCGCAGGGCGGGACCGCGGTCATCGCGGGCGAGCTCGACGACGACGAGTAGGGGTCTTCTACAGCTTCCAGAACCATCTGTGTCTGGCGGGGAGGCTCCGGGACCGTCCTGCGGCCTGCGCTTCCCTCTCTGGCTCGCCTGACGGCTCGCTTCGTTCAGTCCAGATGCAGTCCTCCGGCCGGCGCCCGGATCCTTCGCCGGCCACGCGGGTTGCCGCTCCAACCCACGCTCGCCTGAGTGCCGACACGCACACGGTGGGTGGTGGTCACTCCGTGGGGTCGCGCCAGAGGCAGCATCTGGACTGAGCAACGCGAGCCGCAAGGCGAGCGAGCGAGGGAAGCGCTGCCGACGGCGCGTGCCCCACGGAGCCCCCGTCAGCGCGGGTGTGTTCTAGGTGTGTTCTATGAGGTTGACGGATCGAATCACAGCTGCGCGAAGCTGCCGACGTCGCCGCCCTCGCTGC
>DATDJD010000179.1:0-2102 GCA_036520695.1 Actinomycetota bacterium | reverse complement strand
GTGGGCGCCTCTGCGATCGCGACGGTGCCCGGGATGTCGCAGGCCCAGTCGTGGATCTCCGTCGCCAGACGCGCTTCGTCGCTCTCGGTCAACCGGTCGAGCCAGCGACGGAGCGCGCCCATGCCCTCTCTCTTTCCTCGCGTCGAACGAACCGTCCTACGCCGAAGCCTTGGGGGCGTTTGCGGCTGCGATGTCCTCGCTCAACTCGGACTCCCGAGACTTCGAGACCCAGATGGCAACACCCAGCACGACGGCGACCACGATGCAGATCGAGATCCGCAACGCCGTGTCATCGGCATGCGAGACGACCAGCGGCGCGATCAACAATGCCACCAGGTTCATCACCTTGATCAAGGGGTTGATCGCGGGACCCGCGGTGTCCTTGAAGGGGTCACCGACGGTGTCTCCGATCACCGCTGCCTTGTGGCTCTCGCTGCCCTTGCCGCCGTAGTTGCCTTCCTCGATGAACTTCTTCGCGTTGTCCCACGCGCCGCCGGAGTTCGACAGCATGACCGCGAGCAGTTGGCCGGTGACGATGGCGCCGGCCAGGAAGCCACCGAGCGCTTCACCTTTCAGGAAGAAGCCCGCGAAGATCGGCGAGAGCACCGCCAGCAGACCGGGCGTCATGAGTTCCTGTAGCGACGTCTTGGTGCAGATGTCCACCACCGCGCCGTAGTCAGGCTTCTCGCTGTAGTCCATGATGCCCGGCTTGGTCCTGAACTGGTTCCGTACCTCGACCACCACTTGGCCTGCTGCTCGTCCCACGGCGCGGATCGCCAACGAGCAGAACAGGAAGGGCACCGCACCTCCGATCAGCAGGCCGACCAGGACGTCCGGTTGATCGATGCGGATCCCTTCGAAGACGAGCCCTGCGCCCCGGAGCGCTTCCTCGAACGATCCGAACAGCGAGGTGGCCGCCAGCACCGCGGTCGCGATCGCCATGCCCTTCGTGATGGCCTTGGTGGAGTTGCCGACCGCGTCGAGGCTGCCCAAGATCTCGGCGGGCCGGCCTTCGAATTCGCCCGACATCTCCGCGATACCCTGCGCGTTGTCGGAGATGGGCCCATACGTATCCATGGACACGACCACACCCACCGTGGTGAGCATGCCCATACCGGCCAGCGCGATGTAGTACAGACGCTCGGCGGTGGACCCGCCCAGGTAGAACGCCGACACGATGGCTCCGGCCAGGATGAACGCGGAGTACACGGTGGACTCCAAGCCCACCGAGAAGCCCGACAGGATCGTGGTCGCCGGCCCGGTGACGGTCGACCCAGCGATCTCCTGGACGGGCTTGAATTTCGTGTCGGTGAAGTACTGCGTCAGCACCTGGATGATCGCCGCCAGCACCAGACCGATCGAAACCGCGACCGCGGGCTTGTAGCTATCGAGGTAGACACCAGAGATCACGAACGCAGCGGCGGCCGAGATGAACGCCGACGCGAAGAAGCCCCGGTTGATCGCCTTCATGCCGGACTCGGTCTCGGACCGGGGCGTCACCATCAAGATGCCGATGATCGACGTGATCACCCCCACGGCGCGGATGAACAGCGGGAACATGACGCCGGCGATCGCGCCCTGCTCGGAGCCGGCGTAGGCCGCGGCGCCCAGGATCAGCGACGCGATCAGCGTGACCTCGCTGGACTCGAACAGGTCGGCCGCCATGCCGGCGCAGTCGCCGACGTTGTCGCCGACGTTGTCGGCGATCGTCGCCGCGTTGCGGGGGTCGTCCTCCGGGATGCCCTGCTCCACCTTGCCGACCAGGTCGGCACCCACGTCGGCCGCCTTCGTGAAGATGCCGCCGCCGACGCGCATGAACATGGCGAGGAGCGCGCCACCGAATCCGAACCCCACCAGCACGGCGGTGGCATCGGCCCCGTAGATGATCAGGATCGCGGTGGCCCCGAACAGCCCTAGGCCCACCGTGAACATGCCGGCGACACCACCGGCGCGGAAGGCGATCTTGACCGCCTGTCGGAGCCCCGACTCGCGAGCGGCGTTGGCGGTCCGGACGTTGGCACGCACCGCGAGCCACATGCCCACGTACCCGGTCACTGCGGAGAACCCGGCCCCGAGGATGAACGCGACCGAACGACCCAACC
>DATDJD010000178.1:0-8880 GCA_036520695.1 Actinomycetota bacterium | reverse complement strand
CGCCCGCCACGCCCACGACCAACAGCAGGCCGACCCACCTCAGTGATCTCACGGGTTCACGCTACCGGGTCGTTCGGGTTCGGCTTGCGAGAGGGAAGGCCTGAGGCAGCGTGTGACTCAGCCGCCGCCGTCCCCGCCGCCGTCGGCCGACCCTCCGCCTTGGCCGCCATCGCCTTCAGCACCGCCGCCGGGCGCCGGCGCCACGACCACCGTCCCCTGCATATCGGGATGGGTATCGCAGTGGAAGTAGTACTCCCCCTCAGCGATCGCGGGGACGTCGTAGTCGACCGTGTCGGGGCCGGTGATGGTCGCACCTTGGAACAGGACCTCGGCCAGGCTCTCGTCCCCGTAGATCGCGATGTTGTGGGGGACTCCCGGCTCCTGGTTATCGAAGGTCAGCGTGGATGCCTCATCGGCGGGCAGATCGATCTCGGCGGTGTTGAACTGCAACGCCTGCGCCACGATCGGTCCGGTACTGCCCCCCTCGCCGCCGCCTCCACCGTCTTCACCACCACCCGGTACCGACGTGATCTCCCCGACCATCGTCGTGGGGTGGATCTCACAGTGGAAGAAGTAGCCGCCCTCGGGCAGCGGGGCGACGGCGTAGTTGATCTTGTCCGGCCCCGTGATCAGCGCCCCGCTGAACAGCTGGGGTGCGTCGGCATCCTCGCCGTCGAAGATCACGACGTTGTGTTGGATGCCTTCCTCCTGGTTGTCGAACTCCAGCTCGATCGGGGCATCGGCCCCCACGTCGAGCGCATCGGCGGTGAACCCATCGACGCTCGCGGAAGGACCTGCCGCGAGGAGCACGACCTGCGGCTCGACCTCTTCGGCCAACGGAGCAGCGACGACGGCAAGTCCGCCGACCGCGATGATGCCGCCCGCGATGGCCGAGACCATCCAGAACAACGAGGCGCCGCTCACCTGCCGTCGGGACGCTACGAAGCTCGCGACCGCCATGACCGTCACGAGGGCCACCAACGCCACCACCGTGGCGGCGGCGTGCGAGATCGCCAGCAGTACCCTGGAGAACCCGAACAGCACCAGGCAGATGATCGCCAGCAGACCCACCGGCATCAGGATCGGTAGTAGCAGACTCTGCCGCTCGGTCGACCCCTCCGCCTGGTGCTGGGTTCCTTGGCTCATCTGTTCAGCTCCGCACCGATCTGCCGTTGCACGTCGTGGTAGCTGGATCGGTCCAGCCCGTCACGCTGCTCTTGGTTGTACCAGCGGAAGAAGATCGTGGCGATGACGCCCCACAACAACAGCCCACCGAGGAGCTTCATGATGAGGCCGGCCAGGAGCTGATCGTTGAGGACGCCCACGCCCCAGATCCTAGGGAAGGTGGCGTAGATGGGGTACAGGGGCGAGCGACCGAACGTCAGGAACGACGCCGGGATCGTGGGCGCCAGTGACTGCAAGAACAGGTAGATCATCTGTCCCGGCGGGGAGAGCGATGGCATCTCCGGCAGCGGCGACATCACCGGCCACCACATGATCAGCGCCGAGGTCACGATCAGCACGTGCAGGGAGAAGTGGATCAGTTCCGAGCCCACCGAGGCGGCCACGACCTCCGGCCAGTGCGTGAACAGCAGCACGGCGTTGAAGAACAGCAGCGCGACGAGCGGGCGGGTCATGAAGCGGAACACACGGCGAACGAGGCGCGGCGCCAACAGCTCCCGGAGCAACCAGGGCGGCATGCCGGCGATCAAGATCGGCGCCGCGATCAACGTGAACAGCAGGTGCTGTGTCATGTGCATGAAGTACAGGTAGCGCTCGGCGAGATCGTGGACCGGCCAGTCAGCCCCCAGCCACAGCACCCCCATGCCCACGAGGAACAAACGTCTCTTACGTGCAGGGGTCGCTTCGCCCGTGGCCGCCAGGTGACGGCGACACGCGATCAGGTAGGCCGCCACGATCGAGCCGAACAACAGCCACACGTCGGGATGCAGATGCCAGGAAGGAAGGTTCACCGGCGCCCGCCTACACCAGGAACGCTCGGAAGGAGATCAACACGATGAGGTAGAGCGTGGCCGCGAGTGCCAGACCCATGACGAAGAACCGGGCGTACCGTCGATCGTCGAACCGGAGGTGCATGAACCACAGCACCACGAGCACGAACTTGACGAGGGCCAAACCGAACAACGTGGGGATGAGCACCGAGGTGTTGACATCCACGTAGTAACTGGCGACCTCCAAAGCCGTCAGCACGGCCAGGATGACGCCGATCCGGATGTACTCCTTGGCGCTGGGGTGTTCGCGATGGGGCGCGAGGGCTTCGCGCGGGTCCGCGAGATCCTCGGCCCCCAACTCTTCCTGGAAACGTGACTCGGTGTCGGCCATGATCGCTACCTCACCACGTCCGGACCCGTCGGGATCAGATACACGACGGTGAAGATGATGATCCAGACGATGTCGACGAAGTGCCAGTACAGACCCACCATCTCGACGGGGAACGCGGCGTCGTCGGGCAACCGGTCGGCGGCCGACATGCCCACCAACGACAGCAACATCAGGATGCCCACCGTGACGTGCACCCCGTGGAACCCGGTGAGCACGTAGAACGTGGTGCCGAACAGGTTGGTCGAGAGCGACAACCCCTCGTGGTAGAAGGCCGTGAATTCGTACACCTGGCCGCCGACGAACGTGAGTCCCAGCAGCGCGGTCGTCAGCAGCCATAGGCGCATGCGCACGACGTCGCGCTTCTGCGCCGCCACCAACGCCATCACCATGGTGAGCGAGGAGGCCAGCAACACGAACGAGGACACCGAGGTGTAGGGGATGTCGAAGACGTCGCCCGGGTAGGGGCCGGTCTTGCTGACCCCTCGGTACAGCACGTAGGTCGTGATCAACGCGCCGAACAGCAAGCATTCCGAAGCGAGGAAGATCCACATCGCCAGCTTGGTGCTGGGCAGACCGGTGGTCGTCTGGTGCTCCTCGCCACCATGCGAGCCGCCGTCTTTGTCGATAGCCAACGCCATGCCCTAGTCCCCCGCCACCGATGGTTCCATGGCCCAACCGTAGAAGCCGATCAGCACGATCAATGCGCCGGCACCCACCAGCCACCAGGAGTACAAGATGCCGTAGCCGATCGTCGGCAACCCGATCGCCGACACCAACGGCCAGTACGACGGGCTCGGCAGATGGATGCCATGACCGGCGTCATCGTGTCCTTCGTCATGTGGCGGTGCGCTGCCCGCCTGTACGGGCACCAGGGTGCCGGTCTTCTCGTCCTGCACGTACTTGCGGCGCCAGAACTCGTCCAACGCATGGACCTGGGGGATCTCCTCGAAGTTGTAGACGGGCGGCGGGCATGACGTGGTCCACTCGAGGGTCCGCGCATCCCACGGATCCTCATCCTCCAGACCCTTGGGCTTCATCTGGGTTCGAACGGCGTTGATGATGAAGACCAGGACGGACAGGGCGATCAGGAACGAGCCCACGGACGCCACCTGGTTCCAGCCTGTGAGGCCAAGCGAGGCCGGGTAGGAGTATTCGCGACGGATCATGCCGGCGAGCCCGAGGATGTGCATGGGTCCGAAGGTCAGGTTGAACCCGATGATCATGAGCCAGAAGTGGACCTTGCCCAGGCCTTCGGAGAGTTGGCGCGCGAAGACCTTGGGCCACCAGTAGTACATGCCGCCGAACAGCCCGAAGACCGCACCTCCGAAGAGCACGTAGTGGAAGTGCGCCACCACGTAGTAGGTGTCGGTCTGCTGGTAGTCGCTCGGCACGATCGAGTGCGTCACCCCTGACAGACCGCCGATCACGAACATCATCACGGTGCCGATCGAGAACAGCATGGGCGTCTTGAAGCGCAGATCACCCCCATGCATCGTGGCCATCCAGTTGAAGATCTTCACGCCGGTGGGGATCGCGATGATGGCGGTCGACACGCCGAACGCGGTATTGGCGACCGGCCCCAAGCCCGCCGCGAACATGTGGTGGGCCCACACGCCGAACCCGATGAACCCGATCGCGATCCCCGAGAACACGACGAACTGGTAGCCGAACAACGGCTTGCGCGCGAACACCGGGATGATGTCGCTGATGATGCCGAACGCGGGCAGCACGAGGATGTAGACCTCGGGGTGGCCGAACAGCCAGAAGAGGTGTTGCCAGAGGATCGGATCTCCGCCCTCGGTGGGGTTGAAGAACAGGGTGCCGAACCGCCGGTCGAAGAGCAGTTCGAACAGCGCCACGGTGATGATCGGCAGCGAGAAGGCCAGCAGGAACTGCACGACCAAACCCATCCACACGAACACGGGCATGCGGAACAGGCTCATGCCCGGCGCGCGCATGTTGATGACCGTGACCGCCAGGTTGACCGCCCCCGCAGACGAGGCGATGCCGGTGATCAACAGCCCGATCGCGTAGAAGCTCATGCCGATCGACGGGTCGGTGGTGGAGTTGGGCGCGTAGCCGAACCACCCCGCGTTGGGCATGCCGCCCAGGAACGGGCTGGAGTACAGGAACAGCCCGCCGAGCAGGAACACCCAGAAGCTGTAGGCGTTCAGGCGCGGGAACGCGACGTCTCGAGCCCCGATCATCAACGGGATCAGGTAGTTGAAGAACGCCGCCGACATCGGCATCACGAACAAGAAGACCATCGTGACGCCGTGCATCGTGAAGATCTGGTTGTACGCGTCGGCACTGAGCAACGTGTTGTCGGGCTGGGACAGCTGGGTACGGATCAACAGCGCCTCGAGCCCACCCACGATGAAGAAGAAGAAGGCGACGAACCCGTACATCAGTCCGATCTTCTTGTGGTCCACCGAGGTGAACCAGCTCCAGAAGCCGGTGAGAGCCGATGGGCGGCGGATCCCCCGGGACGCGGGCGCGGTCACGCTGGCCATGGAACTCCGTCCGCTCGTCGTGTCAACGTCATCGTCATCACGTCAGGCTGTAGAGGTAGGCGACCAGGGCGTCGATCTCGTCTTCGCTCAGCTCGTAGTTGGGCATCTTGGCGCCCTGCTTCACAGCGCCTGGATCTCGCAACCAGGCTGCGAGCGCTTCCTCGTTGGGAGAGCCGTCGGCCAGGAACGTGTCCCAGTTGCAGCCGGCGAAGCAGCCGTGCGTGGGGTCGGCGAAGTGCGAAAGGTTGGGGCCAGCGATACCACCCACGTCGCCGACGCTGTGGCACGCCGTGCATGAACCGCGGTCATCGGACAGCGGGTTCAGGAAGATCTGCTCGCCCTTCTCGGCCAAAGCTTCTGTGGGCGTCTGCGGTGACAGGGTCTGGTGTTCCACCCAATCCGTCCAGGCATCGGGCTCCAGCGCCACGACGCGCAGCTTCATCCTGCCGTGCTGCAGCCCGCAGAATTCCGCGCACTGGCCCGTGTAGGTACCCGGTGTGTCGATCGAGAACAGGATGTGGTTCGTGCGGCCGGGCATGACGTCCTGCTTGCCGAACAGTTGCGGCACCCAGAACGAGTGGATCACCTGGAAGTCGGGATCGCCGTTCACATCTTGGGCGCCGCCGCCCTCGGCCGACAGGCTCAGATAGATCTCGCGACCGGTCGGCACCACCATCTCGTCGGCGATCTGCACAGCCTTCTGGTCACCGAAGCCGGTCACCAGATCGGGGTATTCGAAGCCCCACCACCACTGATAGCCCTTCACCGTGATGTTGAGCGCATCCTTGCTGGGCGCCCGAGCCAGCTCCCAGATCATGGAGACCGTGGGCACCATGACGACGGCCAACACCAGCGCCGGCAGGATCGTCCAGCCCACCTCCAGCCGGGTGTTGCCGTGGGTCTGCTTCGGCATGCGTTCGCGACCCTTGCGCTGCCGGTAGCGGAACAAGATGAGCAGGATCCCGCCTTCGACGATGATGAACACACCGACGGCGATCCAGAACACCATGTCGAACAGGTTCTTCTGTTGCTTCGCGACCTCGCCGACCGGCTTCAGCGTGCTCTGGGTGGCGTTGGGCGCCGAACATGCGGCGAGCACCAGGGTCAGGGTGGCCAACCCCAGGACCCACGGGAGCTTCTTCCGCACGTTGCCTCTCTCTGGACGGGGCGCCGCGGCACCCGCGGCGGACCGGGACGCGCGCACTGTACCACCGGCCTGCTCACGCTCGATCACCACGGGACCGACCCGGGATCGGGACCTATTTCGCATACGAATGCAGCCCGACGATCCACAGGTTCACGGCGTAGTAGGTGATCAGCAGCGAGACGAACCCGACGATCGCGATGACCGCCGCGCGGCGTCCCTTCCAGCCGGACGTGGCCCGCGCGTGAAGGTAGCCGGCGAAGATCGTCCACGTGATGAACGACCACGTTTCCTTCGGGTCCCAGCCCCAGTAGCGACCCCAGGCCTCCTGGGCCCAGATCGCGCCGGCGATCACCGCGAACGTCCAGATGGGGAACGCGAAGGCGATGATCCGGTAGGCGACCCGATCGAGCGTCTGGGCCGACGGGAGGCGCCCGCGCCGAGCAGAGGGAGTCGCGTCACCCACGTCGTCGACGGCGGGGTCGAGATCGGCGGGGGCGTCCATGTCGATCGACCCGCCCATGATCGGCGGGGGTGCCTGGATCCGCAGGCGATCGACCTGCCGCCGTTCACGCCAGTCCTGGACGAGGTACAGGATCGTGACGATGCCGCCCAAGGCGAACAGCGACGAGCCCCAGATGGCCGCCTGCACATGGATCTTGATCCAGTAGGAGTTGAGCGCCGGGACCAACGGCCCGGGACCCACGTAGAGGAAGGAGACCGCGACGGCCATCGTCAGCACCGAGAACATCAGCGCGAATCCGCCGAGCGTGCGGATCTTGTACATGCCCTCGACGATCACCAGGTAGCCCGCCACCACCAGCATCGCCAACAGCGTCGAGTACTCGTACATGTTGCCCCAGGGCACCCGGTGCGCCGCGAAGCCACGCGCCACGATCGAGACCAGGTTGGCCCCCACGCCCACGAACGCCACGACCCGCGAGACCTTCCACAGGGTCTCGCGCCGGAAAGCCAGATAGGCGAAGTAACCGACCATGGCCGCCAGGTAGGAGAACAGCGCGAGGTTGAACGCATCGTTGGAGACCCGCGCCCACTGCAGATCGGTCATCGCGTCGGCACTTCTTTCTGGTCCACCGGCTGGTCCACCGGCTCGTGTCCCACAGGCTCTCGATCCACCGTTCCCCCGGCCGCCTCGGTCATGGCCTCGATCAACTTCGCGAACTCTTCTTCGAACTGCGGTTTGCGCTGGAGGGCGAACCCTCCCACCTTCAGCATCGAGCCCTCGCCGGCAGGTTCGGCGCGGACCCACACCTTGCGTCGAGAGGTGTAGAGAGCCGGCAGGAGCCCCACGAGGATGAGGATAGCCGCGAGGAGCACCAAGGGCACCCCCGCATCCCTACTCACTTGGAAGACGGAGTACTGGCGAAGCTCGGGGAAGCTCATCGTCGTGCCCGACCCCTCGTCTCCGACGCCGAGTCGGGTGCCGGTCTCCAGATCCACCGTGCCTTCGGCCGGCATGATCCCCGAGCTCGTCTCGCGCATGAACGACGTGTCGAGCGTGTTGGTGGCCAGCTCGGTCAACTCGCCGTCGAAGACGGTGTAGCGGATCACGGGACTGAACTCGTTGAGCATCGCTTGTGGCTCGTCACCGTTGAGGAGCGCGAACAGGGCGCGGCCATCGGGCCACAGCTCCAGTTCGATCGCACGGTCGGGTGAGTCGCCGCCGGGACCGCCGCCGGGCAGCTTCACGAAGCCGCGCCACGGCATCGCGAACTCGACCACGCCCTCGGGCGCGGGGTCACGATCCATGACCACGGTGTCGTCGAATGCCGTCCCGGCCGGGTCGTTCACGACGACGCGGGGCGCCCATCCGAAGTTGATCTGGTAGATGCTGATGCCGTTGACGGTCGCGGGGTGGTTGACCCGGATGTCTTGCGACCGCAGCATCGATCCATCGGGGTTGAGCAGGTCGACCCGAGACACGAAGTCCATCGGCTGGCCCGTCTCCTGGAATGCGCTCTCGAACTCGCGTAGGTGCAGCCCGGTGCCGGTGAAGTCCCCGCCGAAGAACCTGCCGGTACGGAGCTGTCCGTCGTAGTTGGCGGCGGCATCGATCCACGTGTCCCCCTCCACCACCACCGCGTAGCCGGTGAACCCCGTGCCTTTGCCGTAGACGACCCCGGCCAGGATCAGGATGAAGGCCCAGTGGAACAGCAGGCTGCCGATCTCCCTGAGCACGCCTTTCTCTGCGGCGAGCGCGGGACGAACAGGGTCGGCGGCCACCCGATACCCCCGACGACGGAGCGCGCGTCGCGACACGGTGATCGTGTCGACAGGACTTGCCGCGACGATCCGCTCTTCGTAGTGGCGGAACCCGTCGATCTCCCGCGCCTGCACGGGCTTGGAGCGCAGCGAACGAACCAGCGCGCGGGTCCGCGGGATCAAACACGCCACCAGCGATACGAACAGCAGCACCGTGATCAACGAGAACCACCACGAGCCGAACACGTCGAACAGACCGGCGCGCTGCAGGAAGGTGCCGACCACCTCGTGGTCGACCATGTACTGGTCCACACGTTGAGGCGAGTTGGGTTGCTGAGGGATGAGCGAGCCCATGACCGAGGCCAGCGCCAGCATCAGCAACAGGATCAGCGCCGTGCGCATGGAGCGGAGGGTGCGCCAGACCAGGGCGACCGACTGCCGGAGGGTCATGCGAGGATTCGACATGGGGGCGGCCCCATCCTAGAGGCCCGCGCTACAACCCGAGTTGGAACCGTGTGAGCGGGGCGATCAGCCTCGTGAACTGCCCGGTGAACAACAACACGCCCACGACCACCATCAGCGAACCCGACACGGCGGCGATCGCCGTGTAGTGGCGTTTCACCCAGCCGAAGGCCCCCATGAACCGGGTGATCCCCA
>DATDJD010000177.1:0-28682 GCA_036520695.1 Actinomycetota bacterium | reverse complement strand
GTTGTCCAAAGCTTCCTGGATGCCCTGGTCCACCGCCGGGATGTACTCCCGCGGGATCTTGCCACCCACGATCTTGTTGATGAACTCGTAGCCGCCACCGGGCCCGGTGGGCTCGAGGTCCAACACGACGTGTGCGAATTGACCCTTGCCGCCGGTCTGACGCACGAAGCGAGCCACCACCTTGTGCACTTCCTTGCGGATCGTCTCGCGATAGGCGACCTGCGGCTTGCCCACGTTGGCATCGACCGAGAACTCGCGCTTGAGGCGGTCCACGATGATGTCTAGGTGCAGTTCGCCCATGCCGGAGATGACGGTCTGCCCGGTCTCGTCGTCGAACTTGACCACGAAGGTGGGGTCCTCCTCGGCGAGCCTGGCCAACCCGTTGCCCAGCTTGTCCTGGTCCGCCTTGGTCTTGGGCTCCACCGCGACCGAGATGACCGGCGTCGGGAAGCTGATCGATTCCAACAC
The DNA here is from genome assembly GCA_036520695.1 of Actinomycetota bacterium. Classification (GTDB taxonomy): domain Bacteria; phylum Actinomycetota; class UBA4738; order UBA4738; family HRBIN12; genus JAOUEA01. The sequence continues at coordinate 28,214 of DATDJD010000177.1, read as the reverse complement.
GACCTGGTCTGAGGGGTCGCAGATCGTATCGCCGGTGGTGGAGTGCTTCAGCCCCACCACCGCGACGATGTCGCCCGTGTACGCGGCTTCCTTGTCCTCGCGGTGGTTCGCGTGCATCTGCAAGACGCGACCGATGCGCTCCTTGCGGTCCTTCGTCGAGTTCATGACGTGGGACCCGGAGTGCAGCACGCCGGAGTAGATGCGCAGGTACGTGAGTCGGCCCACGTACGGGTCGCTCATGATCTTGAACGCGAGCGCAGCGAACGGCTGAGAATCGTCGGCCTCGCGAACGACGTGGTCATCCTCGCGGAAAGGCCGATGACCCTCGACCGGTGGCACGTCGACGGGGCTGGGCAAGTACTGCACCACCGCGTCGAGTACGAGCTGGACGCCCTTGTTCTTGAACGCGGATCCGCAGAGCACGGGCACGCCTTCGCCCGTCAGTGTCGCACGGCGGATCGCGCGGCGGAGTTCCTCGACGGTGGGCTCCTCCTCGGCGATGAACTTCTCCATCAGTGCTTCATCGTGGTCTGCGAGCTTCTCGAAGAGCTCATGGTGCGCAGCCTGGGCGGCGGCCTGGTACTCGGCGGGGATGTCGGTGTCCTTCCAGTCCTCCCCCATCTCGCCTTCCCAGTAGTGACCCTTCATCTCCACGAGGTCGATGACCCCGTGCAGGTCTGCCTCGGTGCCCCAGGGGAGCTGCAGGATGAGTGGGTTGGCGTTCAGCCGTTCGACCAGCATGGAGACGGTGCGCTCGAAGTCGGCGCCCGTACGGTCCATCTTGTTGATGAAGCAGATGCGAGGGACGTTGTAGTGATCGGCTTGACGCCACACGGTCTCGGACTGCGGCTCCACGCCGGCGACGGCATCGAAGACCGCCACCGCGCCATCGAGCACGCGCAGTGACCGCTCGACCTCGACCGTGAAGTCCACGTGGCCGGGAGTGTCGATGATGTTGATCCAGTGGCCCTTCCACTGACACGTGGTGGCCGCCGAGGTGATCGTGATGCCTCGCTCACGCTCCTGCGCCATCCAGTCCATGGTGGCCGTGCCCTCGTGCACCTCACCGATCTTGTAGGCCTTGCCGGTGTAGTAGAGGATGCGCTCGGTCGTGGTGGTCTTGCCCGCGTCGATGTGGGCCATGATGCCGATGTTGCGCGTGCGTGCGAGGGGGTACTCACGGATGTCCAATCCCTTCGCCCCCTTCGCCTTCACGTCCTGTTCGGTCGCTGCCACCTGCATCGTCTCCGCGGGCACCGCCATCAGCGGACCCTTTCCTGTGGGACGAGGAAGCTCCCCGCCCAACGAACGGCCGGGCACGAGGCCCGGCCGACACAACTGTCGTCGATCACCACCGGTAGTGCGCGAACGCCTTGTTCGCCTCGGCCATCTTGTGCATGTCCTCACGTCGCTTGACCGAGGTGCCCGTGCCGTTGGCGGCGTCCATGATCTCCTGCGTCAGCCGCTCCGCCATCGAGTTCTCACGACGGGCGCGGCTGTAGTTGACGAGCCACCGCAGCGCGAGCGTGGTGCCTCGCTGCGGCCTGACTTCGACCGGTACCTGGTAGGACGCGCCACCGACGCGTCGCGACTTGACCTCGAGCATGGGACGGACGTTCTCGACCGCCTTCTTGAGGGTGATCACCGGATCGTTCGCTGTCTTCTGACTGATCTGCTCGAGCGCCTCGTACACGGTGCGCTCGGCCAACGTCTTCTTGCCGTCCAACAGAACCTTGTTGATCAGCTGGGTCACCAGCGGGTTCTGATAGACAGGATCCGGGGCGACTTCCCGGCGTACGGCAGGTCCCTTGCGCGGCACGGCTAGTCCCCGACCTTCTTGGAACCGTAACGGGAGCGCGCCTGCTTGCGATCCTTGACTCCCGCGGTGTCCAACGTGCCACGAACGATCTTGTAGCGGACACCGGCGAGGTCCTTGGTGGACCCGCCTCGCACGAGCACGATCGAGTGCTCCTGCAGGTTGTGGCCCTCCCCGGGGATGTACGCGGTGATCTCGACGCCGGTCGTGAGTCGAACGCGCGCCACTTTGCGTAGCGCCGAGTTCGGCTTACGAGGAGTCGTGGTGTAGACACGCGTGCAGACACCACGCCGCTGCGGGGAACCCTTCAGCGCGGGGCTCTTCGTCTTGCTCTTGGGGGCCTGGCGCCCCTGGCGAACCAGTTGTTGGATCGTAGGCATAGATCTCTCGTCTGCACTTTGTCGTTGTCAAACACCGGAGCCCGGCGTGAACCGGACCCGCGAGCCGTTCATCACAAGCCGAGTGAGCGCAGCAGAAACGCCGTTCGCTCTTCGGATCCCCACCTCGGAACCGAGGTGCGTCGCGCCGGTGGCCCGCCGAGCCGGGGCGCGACCAGTAAAGCTACAGGTCACACACACGAGCGTCAACGCGGAGGGGTGCCTGGGGCGGATGGCGTGAGGTCATCCGCCGTCCCACGTTCGCGAAGCGTTCGAAAGCCGTTGATAGGGTACCGAACCGATGGCCTCCTCGACCCTCCCCTCGTCGACTTCAACGATCGCGGCGATGGCGGCCGAGTGCGGGGCTCAGGTCGTTCGTGATGCTGGCCTGCATGGCAGCGCCACTGTCGAGGCGAAGGGTTTGCCCGGCGACTACGTCACCGACGTCGATCTGGCATCCGAAGCGACGATCGTCGAATTCCTCGCCGCCCAGACACCCGACATCCCCGTTCACGGTGAAGAGGGTGGAGGTCAGACCGGCGAACGCTATTGGGTCGTCGACCCGCTCGACGGCACCACGAACTTCGCACACGGGTTCCCGGCGGTGGGGGTGTCGGTGGCCCTCATCGAACGCGGTCGCCCGATCGCCGGAAGCGTATGCGCACCGTTCCTCGGGACCACCTACTCAGCGGCCCGAAGTGAGGGCGCCTGGGTATCGCGGAACGGGGAGGCACCTGTGCGTCTCGGCGTCTCCCAGCGGGAACCCGCGCACGCCGTCGTGGCCACGGGCTTCCCTTTCCGGCGGAAAGCGCGACTGCTCGAGGGCTACCTCATGACGATGACGGCAGCGTTGGCCCGATTCGAGGACCTACGCCGCCCTGGCGCTGCGTCGTTGGATCTGGCCTGGGTCGCCGAAGGGGTATTCGACGGCTTCTTCGAACTTGCGCTCGGTGCGTGGGACGTCGCCGCAGGCGGTGTGCTGATCGAGGAAGCGGGTGGTGTGGTCACCGACTGGGAAGGCGGCACCGACTGGTTGGCGGGCGACATCTTGGCCGGCCCGCCCGCCGTGCACGCCGAACTCTTGGGCCTGGCCACGATGACCCGTCCTCGGTAGGACGGAAGAGGCCGGGGACGAGCCCCGGCCTCCACCTACATCGTGGTGCTGTTCTTACTCCTCTGCGGCCGGTGAGACCGCGGACAGCGTGCCGCCGAGCATCTTCTCGGCTTGTTCCCTGGTGAGTCCCACGAGCGCGGGCTCGCCAGGATCCACCGCAGCTGCCTCGGCCAGTTCACGCTGACGCGCGAGCCAGTACTCAGGGATCGCATCCGGCTTGATCTTGACCGCCACGTTGCGGTAGCGGGGCAGGCCCGACCCCGCAGGGATCAACTTGCCGATGATGACGTTCTCCTTGAGACCCAGGAGCGGGTCGGACTTGGCACTGATGGCCGCGTCGGTGAGCACCCGGGTGGTCTCCTGGAAGGAGGCCGCCGACAACCACGAGTCGGTCGCCAGTGACGCCTTGGTGATCCCCAGGAGCACCGGTCGGGCGCTGGCAGGCACGCCGCCGTTCTCGACGACCTCGGCGTTGGTTTCCTCGAACCGGCGTCGCGCCACCATGTCACCGGGCAGGTACACGGTGTCGCCGGGCTCGATGATGTGCACCTTCCGGAGCATCTGACGCGAGATCAGCTCGATGTGCTTGTCGTGGATCGTGACGCCCTGGCTGCGGTAGACCTGCTGGACCTCGTCCACCAGGTGCTGCTGCAGGGCAAGGACACCTTCGACCCGGAGCTTCTCGTGCGGGTTGACCGAGCCCTCCGTGAGCTGCTGGCCCACTTCAACGGCATCACCGGGCGAGATGGTCAGGCGTGCCCGGAAAGACACCGGGTACTCCACCATGTCGCCCGAGTCGTCGGTGACCGTGATCCGGCGCACGTGCTTCTCGTCGTCGTCCTCGATCGCCACGGTGCCCGAGAGCTCCGTGATCTGCGCCTCGCCCTTGGGCTTGCGCGCCTCGAACAACTCCACGACACGCGGGAGACCGTGCGTGATGTCCTCGCCGGCGACGCCGCCGGTGTGGAACGTCCGCATCGTCAGCTGGGTTCCCGGTTCACCGATCGACTGGGCTGCGATGATGCCGACGGCCTCGCCGATGTCGACCATGCGACCGGAGGCCAGCGACCGCCCGTAGCACACCGCGCACACGCCGACCTCTGCCTCGCACGCCGTGACCGACCGAACCTGCACGACCTCGACGCCCGAGTCCACGACCACGGCCGTGACCTCGTCGTTGAGCTCGTCGCCGGCCAGCGCGACCTTCTTGCTGCCGACCTTGACGTCTTCGGCCAGCACACGACCGAACAGCGACGTGTCGATGTGTGCGCTCTTGACGACCGTGCCATCGGGACGCTTGACGTTGACCGCCACCGGGATCGACCGGTCGGTCTCGCAGTCTTCCTCTCGGACGATGAGCTCTTGGGCCACATCGACCAGGCGACGCGTCAGGTATCCGGAGTCGGCGGTCCGCAACGCGGTGTCGGCGAGCCCCTTGCGGGCACCGTGCGTGGAGATGAAGTACTCCAACACCGAGAGACCTTCGCGGAAGTTCGACTTGATCGGTCGCGGGATGATCTCACCCTTCGGGTTGGCCACCAGGCCACGCATGCCCGCCAGCTGGCGGATCTGCATGATGTTCCCTCGAGCGCCCGAGTTGGCCATCATGAAGATCGGGTTCGATGGTGTGAACCCTGCCTCCATCGCGTTCTTGACCTCGTCGGTGGCTTGCGTCCAGATCTCGATGAGTTCCTGACGGCGCTCGTCGTCGGTGATGATGCCCTTGCGGTACTGGCCCTCGACCTTCTGGGCCCTCTTCTCATGTTCGTCCAGGATCTTCTGCTTGGACGCCGGCACCAACACGTCCTCGATGCCGATCGTGACGCCGGCTCGGGTCGCGTAGTGGAACCCGAGATCCTTGAGCCCATCCAGGATGGACTCGACCGTGGCGCGGTCATAGCGGTGCACCGCCTCGTCGACCAAGCGCGCGATGTCGGACTTGAGCATCGGCTGGTTGCGGAACTCGAAGTCTGACGGGAACACCTGATTGAGGATGACCCTGCCGATCGTGGTGCGCACCACCGGCACGCGATCCGACTTGGGATCCCAGTCCTCGGGAAGCATCTCGGCGGGCAGCACCTGGTCCTGGAGACGGATGCGAACAGGCGTGTGCAACGAGTGCCCTCTGTCGAGCGCCAACACGGCCTCGGCCACCGACCCGAAGGTCGGGATGACTTCGTCCTTGAGGTGCTCTTCCTTCTCCAGCGACAGGTAGTACAGACCCAGGACCATGTCCTGGGAAGGCGTCGCGATCGGACGACCGTGCGCCGGCGACAGGATGTTGTTCGCCGACAGCATGAGGACCCGAGCCTCGGCCTGGGCCTCGGCACTCAACGGCACGTGGACCGCCATCTGATCACCGTCGAAGTCAGCGTTGAACGCCGCACACACGAGCGGGTGGATCTTGATGGCCTTGCCCTCGACCAGCACGGGCTCGAAGGCCTGGATGCCGAGACGGTGCAAGGTGGGCGCGCGGTTGAGCATGACGGGGTGCTCGCGGATGACCTCTTCGAGCACGTCCCAGACCTGCGGGCGTGCGCGTTCGACCATGCGCTTGGCGCTCTTGATGTTCTGCGCCAGGTTCTGATCGACGAGCCGCTTCATGACGAACGGCTTGAAGAGTTCGAGGGCCATCTGCTTGGGCAGACCGCATTGGTGCAGGCGGAGCTCCGGGCCGACCACGATGACGGAACGGCCCGAGTAGTCGACGCGCTTGCCCAGCAGGTTCTGACGGAAACGGCCCTGCTTGCCCTTGAGCATGTCCGACAGCGACTTCAGCGGGCGGTTGCCCGGGCCCGTGACGGGCCGGCCACGGCGACCGTTGTCGAACAGGGCGTCGACGGCCTCCTGCAACATGCGCTTCTCGTTGTTGACGATGATCTCGGGCGCCTGCAGGTCGAGCAGACGCTTCAGTCGGTTGTTCCGGTTGATCACGCGTCGGTACAGGTCGTTGAGGTCGGAGGTGGCGAAACGCCCACCGTCCAGCTGGACCATGGGACGCAGGTCCGGCGGGATCACCGGCACGGCATCGAGCACCATACCGACGGGGTTGGACTTGCCGTCCACGAAGTTGGACACGACCTTCAGGCGCTTGATGGCCTTGAGGCGCTTGGTTCCCTTGCCGTTCTCGATGACGTCACGCAGCGTGGCCGCCTCTGCCTCGACGTCGTAATCCTGGAGCAGACGCTTGATGGCCTCGGCGCCCATGCCGCCGTCGAAGTAGTCACCGAACCGGTCGCGCAGGCTGCGGTAGACGTTGTCGTCGGCCACGAGCTGCTTCATGGACAGGCCCTTGAAGGACGACAGCACGTCGTCCAGGTGCTGGGTCTCGAGTGCCATAGATTCGGTGATGCGCTCGACGTCGCGCTGGGCCTCGCGCTTGGCGGCGGAGAGCTGCGCACCCTTGGCCTTCTCGGACTCCAGCTCCTTGAGCCGGTCCTCGAGCTCGTTCAGGCGCTTCTTGATCTGGTCGTCGCGATCGGCGTCCAGACCCTTCTTCTCCTGCTCGAGTTCGGCTTCGATGCCGGGCAGGTCGTCGTGACGACGGTCGTCGTCGATGCGGGTGATGACGTAAGCGGCGAAATAGATGATCCGCTCGAGGTCCTTGGGCGCCAGGTCCAGGAGGTAACCCAGGCGCGACGGCACGCCCTTGAAGTACCAGATGTGGGTGACCGGCGCAGCCAGCTCGATGTGACCCATGCGGTCACGCCGAACCTTGCTGCGGGTGATCTCCACGCCGCAGCGTTCACAGATGATGCCCTTGAAGCGCACGCGCTTGTACTTGCCGCAGTGGCACTCCCAGTCGCGGGTAGGCCCGAAGATGCGCTCGCAGAACAAGCCGTCCTTTTCGGGCTTCAAGGTGCGGTAGTTGATGGTCTCCGGCTTCTTGACCTCGCCGTTGGACCAGGCCCGGATCTGGTCCGCCTGGGCCAAACCGATCCGGAGCTCATCGAAGTAGTTCACGTCCAGCACTGGGCTGTCGCCTCCTCAGCGTTTCGTTGCCGCACCGTTGCGTTTCTTTGGGTCAACGCGTTCGTATTCCAAGTGTCAGTCGAAGTCCGCGCCTGCAGGTTCGCGGCGACTCAGGTCGATGCCGAGTTCCTCGGCGGCACGGAAGACATCCTCGTCTGTCTCTCGGAGTTCGATCTGTTCACCAGAACTCGAGCGAACCTCGACATTGAGACAGAGGGACTGCATCTCCTTGATGAGCACCTTGAAGGATTCGGGGATCCCCGGTTCGGGGATGTTCTCGCCCTTCACGATGGCCTCGTACACCTTGACGCGACCCAGTACATCGTCGGACTTGATCGTGAGCAGCTCCTGCAGCGCGTATGCAGCACCGTAGGCCTCGAGAGCCCAGACCTCCATCTCCCCGAACCGCTGCCCGCCGAACTGAGCCTTACCGCCCAGGGGCTGCTGCGTGATCATGGAGTAGGGGCCGGTGGAGCGTGCGTGGATCTTGTCGTCCACCAGGTGGAGCAGCTTCAGGATGTAGGCGACGCCGACGGTGACCGGTTCCGCGAACGGTTGACCCGAACGCCCGTCGAGCAGCATGGCCTTGCCCACCTCGTCGACCATCTTGTTGCCGTCACGGTTGGGGTGCACCGACCGGATCGCCTCGAGGATCTCGCCCTCACGCGCACCGTCGAACACCGGGGTGGCCACGTGAGCCGGCCCCTCGTGGTCGACACCGTCCTTCTTGAACCCCCAGAGGGCGGCGAGCCCGAGATGCGCTTCGAGGACCTGTCCCAGGTTCATGCGGGACGGGACACCGAGGGGGTTGAGGATGATGTCGACCGGCGTGCCGTCCTCGAGGAACGGCATGTCCTCTTCGGGCAGGATCGTCGAGATGACGCCCTTGTTGCCGTGCCGGCCTGCCAACTTGTCACCGTCAGAGATCTTGCGCTTCTGCGCGACGTGCACACGCACCAGCTGGTTGACCCCCGGCGGCAGCTCGTCGCCGTCATCGCGGTTGAAGACGCGAACCCCGATGACCTTGCCCTGTTCGCCGTGCGGAACCTTCAGCGACGTGTCACGGACCTCGCGCGCCTTCTCACCGAAGATGGCGCGCAACAACCGTTCCTCGGGCGTCAGTTCGGTCTCACCCTTCGGCGTGACCTTGCCCACCAAGTAGTCGCCTGGGCTGACCTCGGCCCCGATGCGCACGATCCCGCGCTCATCGAGGTCCTTCAGGATCTCCTCGGAGACGTTGGGGATGTCACGGGTGATCTCCTCGGCACCGAGCTTGGTGTCGCGGGCATCGACCTCGTGCTCCTCGATGTGGATCGAAGTGAGCACGTCCTCCTTGACCAGACGCTCCGAAAGGATGATGGCGTCCTCGTAGTTGTGACCCTCCCAAGGCATGTACGCCACGACCAGATTCTTGCCCAGGGCGATCTCTCCGGCCTCGGTGCTGGGGCCGTCGGCGATGACCTGCCCCTTGGACACCCGCTGACCGGCCTGCACCAATGGCTTCTGGTTCTGACAGGTCCCCTGGTTAGAACGGCGGTACTTCAGCAGGTCGTAGGTGCGAAGGCTGCCCGAACGCTCTTTGATGACGATCTCGTCCGCGGAGACGTCTTCGACCACGCCCGAATCTTCGACGACGATCACGTCGCCGGCATCGACCGCGGCACGGAACTCAACGCCGGTGCCCACCAACGGGGCTTCTGAGCGCAGCAGCGGCACAGCTTGGCGCTGCATGTTGGCGCCCATGAGCGCCCGGTTGGCATCGTCATGCTCGAGGAACGGGATGAGTGCGGCCGCCACCGAGACCAGCTGCTTCGGCGACACATCCATGTAGTCGACCTCGACCGGCGGCACCGAGTCGACCTCGCCACCCTTGCGGCGGACCAGCACCGAGTCGGCGAGCTTGCCTGTCTTGGCTTCGTACGGGGTGTTGGCCTGCGCGATGACGTGGCGATCCTCCTCGTCGGCCGACAAGTAGTCGATCTTGGAGGTGACCTTGCCGGACTCCACGCGCCGGTATGGGGTCTCGATGAACCCGAACTGGTTGACGCGCGCGAAGCTGGACAGCGATCCGATCAGACCGATGTTGGGACCTTCCGGCGTCTCGATGGGGCACATCCGACCGTAGTGGGACGGATGCACGTCACGAACCTCGAAGCCGGCGCGCTCGCGCGACAGACCACCTGGCCCCAGTGCAGACAGGCGTCGCTTGTGCGTGAGTCCGGCCAGCGTGTTGGTTTGGTCCATGAACTGCGAGAGCTGTGAGGTACCGAAGAACTCCTTGATGGACGCGACGACCGGTCGGATGTTGATCAGCGTCTGCGGGGTGATGGCTTCGACGTCTTGGGTGGTCATGCGCTCTTTGACGACGCGCTCCATCCGGCTCAGCCCGATACGGATCTGGTTCTGGATGAGCTCGCCCACCGAGCGGAGGCGGCGGTTGCCGAAGTGGTCGATGTCGTCGGGGTCATAGCCCTCTTCACCGGCGTGCAGCTTGACCAGGTAGGCCACCGTCTTGAGCATGTCCTCGTACGTCAGGACGGCCTTGTACTTGGGAGCACCGGCACCCTGCTCGTCTTTGAGCTGGTCGCTGAACACGCGGTACTTGAACTGCTCCCACGCCTTCTTATCCGGGTTGTCCAGCTCGCCCAACGCCTTGTGGTGTGCCCTCAGCTGCTTCAAGAGCACGCCCTGAGCCCCACCGAGCTTCTTGTCGACCTTGTGCCGACCGACCTTGGCGACGTCGTAGCGCTTGGGGTTGAAGAACAGGTTCTCAAGCAGGGTCTTGGCGCTCTCAGCCGTGGGCGGCTCGCCCGGACGCAGCTTGCGGTAGATGTCCTCCAGCGCCTCTTCCTGGGTCTCGACGTGATCCTTCTCGAGGGTGTTCTGGATGGATTGGGCGTTGTCGAAGAGCGTCAGGATCTCGTCGGATGTCCAGCCGAGGGCCTTCATGAGCACCGTGATGCTCTGGCGGCGCTTGCGGTCGATGCGGACGCCGACGGTGTCCTTCTTATCCACGTCGAACTCGAGCCACGCACCACGACTCGGGATGATCTTCGCGATGAAGACGTCCTTATCGGTGGTCTTGTCGAGGTCCTTGGAGAAGTACACGCCGGGCGAGCGAACCAGCTGCGACACCACGACACGCTCGGTGCCGTTGATGATGAAGGTGCCGCGCTCGGTCATGATCGGGAAGTCCCCCATGAAGACTTCCTGTTCCTTGATCTCACCAGTCACCTTGTTGACGAAGGTGGCCTCCACGAACAACGGCTGGCTGAAGGTGATGTCCTTGTCGCGACACTCCTCTTCGGAGGCCTTGACCTCTTTGAAGTCATGACGCCCGAAGTACAGCTGGAACTGCTCGGTGAAGTCCTCGATGGGGGACACCTCTTCGAGGACTTCCTTCAGACCTTCGTTCAGCAGCCAATCGAACGATTCGCGCTGGATACCGACGAGATCGGGGAGTGGAAGCACCTCGTCGAGCTTGGAGAAACTGACACGTTCACGGACAGGGACGAGCTGGTCAGGCAAGAGATACCCCTCCCAGGGAGACTAGAGCGGCGCACAGCAGAGCACGTGGACGGCACGGCAAACCAGTAGTGTACGCACGAAGTTGGGCACCGTCAAACAGTGCCCCTCGCCCCGGGTGTCGGCCCCGACCAACAGGACCCCCTGACGCAGACCCGGGAAGGGTACGCCGAGCAACGGGCAGGGTCAACCCAACTCCCGGTCAATCTGGTCGGCCCATCTGCGCTAGGGTGCGCGCGTGAGCGACCCCCTTCCCACCGCGGATCCGGCCCATCGACGCCGACGGAGGCGTGCCGCTCGCACCACCACCCAGCGTGTCGTGCTCGCCGTTCTCGCCGGGCTCGCGGCGGGATCGGTCGTCTTGGTGCTCGACGGTCTCTGGGCCGGACGGACGATGTTCCGAGGCGTCGCCGAGTCCCGAAGCGCTCTGGGAGAAGGTGCCGTGGCGGTCGTCACCGGAGATCCGACCGCCGCGAAACCCTTCTTCGAACACGCTGCCGAGGCAGCCACGTCGACGATCGACGCGACATCCCACCCGTCGATCGAACTCGCCGAGCGCATCCCCTGGTTGGGTGACAACATCAAGGCGGTCGAGGCGGTGGCACGGGCTTCCGAGCGGAGCGCCAACGCCGGGCTCGCGATGGTCGAGGCTGCCGGCATCCTGGACTGGCAGGACGTGCGAGTCCCGGCGACCGAAGCACTCGGCGCAGTCGATCTCTCGTCCTTGCGAGACGCGACCCCCAAGCTCGATGAGGTCGCGAAAGGCCTCGGGATCGCCGAGGCGCAACTGTCGGGGGCCGATACCGGCCGATTAGTGGGTCCCATCGCCACCGGCTATCACGATGCGCTGGACACCTTGCGTCGTCGGTACAAGATCGCGAGCCACACCCGGGACCTTGCCCATCTGCTGCCGGGGCTCTTGGGAGCTCGAGGCTCGCGCAGTTACCTGATGGCCGTGCAGACCCTGGGACTCCCTCAGGGCACGGGAGGTCGCGTGGATCTGGTGGGCGTGCTGGTCGCTCGACGCGGCACCATCACCCTGGACGGCCCGTTGGTGCCGGCGGGCCAGACCTACGCCAACGCGAACGTGACCCCCGACGGCCCCACCACCGCCCGGGAACTGCTGCGGATCGCAACGGCCTCAGGTCTCGCCGGGTCTGACGGAGATGAGTTGGACGGGGTGGTCCTCGTCGATTCGGTGTGGCTCCAAGACGCGTTGTGGGTCACGGGACAGGTCGAGGTTCCAGGACGCCGCCAACCGCTGACCATGGACGATGCCGCCGACGTGTTGGAGCGCGAGGTGTTCGAGGTGACGAGTGAAACCGAGGCCGAACTCTCGCGCGCACAGCTCGCCAACGCCATCGTCGAGGCCTACCTGGAGCGCCGTCCCTCGACCGAGGCGTTCGCGATCGGATCGGCGACCGACGCCGGACAGCGTCATCTGATCCTGTACTCGAGCAAGCCGAAGGAACAGGTGATCTTGGAGCGACTCGGAACGGCGGGTGCCTACGACCCTGGGCCGAACCCACTCGCCGTGACCTGGCGCACCTTGGTGCAGAACCATTCCGTGTTGTTCGCTCGACGCTCGGTGAGCCACAACGTGACGCTGACCTCCGACGGCTCCGCCCGGGTCCGCACCGTCATCGAACTCGTGAACCAATCACCCGAAGATCCACCGTCGATCCTGCTCGGGCTCCCGCTTCCCGCAACGGTGCCGGAACCCGGCGATGTGGATCCCGTCGGTGGCTGGGCCGGGGAAGTACAGGTCGCTCTCCCCTCGGATGCCACGAGGGTGTCCGCCGAGACGAGTATCCCCAGCCAGACCGACGTGGTGCGAGAGCGAGGTCGTCAGTACGCCGTCGCGACGCTGGCCACTGACCCCGGGGACCAGATGACGCTGATCGTCACCTACACCGTCGAACACGCGACTCCCGATGGTTCGCAGGAATTCAGGATGACCGTGTTCCCACAAGCCACCCTCGAACCCGGGATCCTGCGCGTCACGATCGACGTTCCTAGCGGATCTGCGATCGAAGAGGCCAGCGAGGCGCTACAGGTGACCGGCAGCTCAGCTCGTCTCTCGGACTACCCCACCGAACCCTTCCCTCTGTGGGTGCACTGGTAGCGAGGGAAGCTAGACGGAGGCCCAAGAAGCGCTGGTTGGATCGGACGTCGCGGCCGGTGCTCCATCGGCGGGTCCGGCAACCGATTCGATGCCTCCGAGCGCTTGCACCATATCGGCGACCGCTTGCGCCAAACGGGCACCTTGCTCCTTGGACGCCAGCGTCACGCCACGCTCGTGCAGGATGTTGAAGAAGTCCTCCATGATGCCGCGCTGGTCGCCCAGCAACGAGGCTTCGGAGACGTTCAGGGCACGAGCCAGGCGAGCCAGCGTCTGGATCGAAGGCTCGACGTGGCCGTTCTCGTATCGAGACAACCTGGCCTTGGGGATACCGGAGAGTTCTTCCAGCTCGGACTGGCTGAGACCGGCGCCGAGGCGAGCCTCACGGAGTCTGTTCCCGAAATGCTTGCCGTCGTCCTGGTAGTACACGAGCAACCCCCCTGTTGAACCTCGTTCGCTACCGAAACTCCCCTTCGCGAGCGCACCTTAGCACAGGGGTTGTTGCCGATGAGAGGCGCCATCCCAACCGGCTGGGCCTGTCCAGTCTGGCCTGCAGCCGATCTCGCGTTCGGCCGGCCGCGAGATCCTCGGCGCGCCGAGGGGCGAGGTCGTTCGACCTCGCCCCTGATCCAGCGCTGGTACCTGAGTTGCCGGTGTGTCGCTAGTTGACTTCGACCGATGCACCGGCGGTTTCGAGCTGCTCCTTGGCCTTGTCCGCGGCTTCCTTGGTGACCTTCTCCAGGACGGGCTTGGGCGCACCGTCCACGAGATCCTTGGCCTCCTTGAGACCGAGGCTGGTGAGCGCCCGGACCTCCTTGATCACCTGGATCTTCTTGTCGCCGGCGCCCGTGAGGATGACGTCGAACTCGTCCTTTTCCTCAGCGGCCTCACCACCAGCACCACCACCGGGTGCCATCTGCATGACGGGCGCTGCCGCGGCCGCAGTGACGTCGAAGGTGTCCTCGAACTGCTTGATGAACTCGGACAGCTCGAGGAGGGTCATCTCCTTGAACTGGTCGAGCAGGTCATCGGTGCTCATCTTGGCCATGGCTTATGACTCTCCTTCGTGATCGTCGCTCGGTGCGTCAGCGGTTTCCACCGTCGCGGGAGCAGGTTCGGCCTCGGCTGACACGGGCTCAGCTGGATCTGTGATCGGTTCATCGGTTGTAGCTTCTGTGGCTTCCGCGGACGCCACAGGTTCCTCGGCGGCGGGCTCTGCTGCTGCGGGCAGCGTGTCCTTGTAGGCCTCCAACACCGAGAGGAACTTGGACTGGGCTCCCACGAACAAGGCCGCTGCCTTCGACATCTCCGACTTCATCAAGCCGGCGATCTTCGACAGCATCGCTTCGCGAGATTCCAGCGACGCGAGGGCCTTCGCATCGTCGGCAGACAGCAGTTTGCCGTCCATGTACCCGCCCTTGAGGATCAGTGACGGGAACTTCTTCGATACGTCAACGACGGACTTCGCCGCGGCGACCGGGTCACCTTCGACGAAGGCCACGGCCGACGGGCCATCGAGCAACGTGTCCAGGTCCTCGATCCCGGCGTCCTGGGCCGCACGTCGCATCAAGGTGTTCTTGACCACGGCGAAACTCGTGCCGCCCTCGGCGAGGGATCGGCGAAGCTCCGAGATCTCGGACACCGTCAGGCCGCGGTACTCGGTGAGCAGCAGAGCGTCGGATCCTTCGATCCTCACCTTCAGCTCCGCGACCCGTTCAACCTTTCGGGTGTTCGGTTCGTGTGTGGGCATCGCGCCTCCTGTCGCTTCCATGAAAGAACGCGTCCCCGCAGACAGCGGGAACGCGCGAACATCTCACACAGCGCGATGCCGATCGCCTCGACAGGTACCTCGTGGTGAGGATTACGCGCATCTGCGCCCCTGCTGTCTGCGGCTCGGTCAGGATACGGGGCGGGTGAGGCGAGCGACAAGGCGATCAACCGGTGGGCGACGGCGAGCGGGACGACCCGGAACCGGACACGTCCTGCTGGTCACCCGGTGGAACCGGCTCCGTCAAGAGGCGTCCAGCGAGCGAGGGTTCGAGCTCCAGGGCTTCGTTGAGATGGGTCGTCGCATCCTTCGCTTGGCCGGCCTCACGCAGCAGGATCCCCACGTTGAAGTGCGCCGAGGCGTTCTGGGGATCGAGCGCGATGACCCGCAGGTAGAGGTCGACCGCCTCCTGGGTGGCCCCAGCTGATGTTCGAACGATCGCGAGATTGAAGAGCGCCGGCTGGAAGTTCGGATCGGCGTCGAGAGCCGCCCGGTAGTACCCCTCCGCCAGTTCCGTTCGCCCCTCAGCCTGCTCGAGAACCCCGAGGTTGTAGTTGGCATACTTGTCGTCGGGCCGAACATCCAGCACCTGCTGGTACTTCGCTGCTGCCGCCTCCGCGTTGCCCGCCTGTTGCTGTGCGAGCCCTTCGGCGAGCGCCTGGTCGGGGTCGACGTCGCTCCCGCATGCCGTCGCCGCGAGCGTCGTGACCACGATCGCGATCGATAGCAAACGCGGCAGACCCGATCGCTTCATGACAGCGATGCTATCGGGGCTGGGGCGGCGTTGAACACGTGCCACGACCGAGGCACCCTAGGAAGGTGGCCTCGGTCGTGGTCGAGTCGGACCGCTCGTTCACAGAGCGCAGAGCGCGTACGCGGTGACGGTCCAGTTCGTCGTGTCGGTGTCGAATTCGGTCCCGGTTGCCGTCCAGACGGTCGCCGAAGAGGGGTAACTGGCGGTGATGCCGACCTGCCCCTGGGTATCGCCCCCGATGATCGCGCCACCGCCGACGATCTTCCTGCCGCCGGTGCACGTGGCCGTGATGGACTTGTTGGCCGACGAAGCGGCCGACGAGTTCGAGACGGTCGTGACGTTGACGACGTTCGTGCCGGCAGGACCTTGTGGGCCGGTATCGCCCTGGGGTCCTACCGCACCGTTGGTTCCGTCGGTTCCGTCCTGACCCGGGGCGCCGGTCGCGCCGGTCGAACCCGTCGGGCCCGCGGGTCCTTGCGGCCCCACCGCTCCCGTTGCACCCGTAGAGCCATCCGTGCCATCCGTGCCATCCGACCCGGTGGAGCCGTTCGCGCCGGTCGAGCCGTCGGCTCCGGTGGATCCGGCCGGTCCGGTGGCCCCCATCGGCCCCATGGCACCCGTCGCGCCATCGAGGCCATCGAGTCCGTCCGCCCCGGTGGCTCCGGTCGCGCCATCCAAGCCGTCACTACCGGTCGCTCCGGTGGCACCACTGGCACCGTCGGTGCCGTCGGTGCCGGTGGCTCCCGTCGCGCCATCCAAGCCGTCGATGCCGGTGGCTCCGGTTGCACCGTCGGTCCCGTCAGTGCCGGTGGCTCCCGTCGCCCCGTCGGCGCCGGCAGCGCCGGTCTTGCCCTTCTTGTTCCACGTCTTCGTCTGCTCTTTGGACTTGCAGTTCTTACCGGTCGCGATGATCCGGACCGCACGAGTCTTCTTGTTGACACACCCTTTGATCGTGCCGTTCCCGCGTTCCTGCGTCCCTCTCACCGCCGCGGCGGACGCGAGCGTGGCTCCCATCATCGCCACGACCGCCACGCCCACCACGCCAGTTACGATCTTCCGCCGGTTGCCCCATCGCCTTCGGTGCACGCCAAACTCCCTCCGCTCGGTGTGTTCTGACCCGCGTCCTGCACTCATATGGAGCGGACCAACTCGAAGTATGCCGCCGACGCTCGACGCAACGAAGGAACGCTTCCTCGCCCTATCGTGCTACAGCGCTTCCCGTATCTAGGTCAAGGCGGGCGCGGCGTGTTCGAAGGAGACGCTCGACGAGCCACATCGCCACCACGACGGCGATGCCGAGCGCGAACAGCGGCGGGTACCACGGGTAGGACTCGTACACGACGTACACCTCGTGCTCCCCCGCCGCGATCGGAACCCCGAGCATCCCTGGGGCGACCACCTGCGTGGGCACCTCCTCACCGTCGACGAACGCTGTCCACCGGGGGTCGAAGGAGGCCTTGACCAACACCACGGCGTTGCGCTCAGCTCGGACGGTGCCGCCGAACACCCCATCTGACGGCCCCGCGAAACTCTCTAGCACCTCGCCTGGGGAACTCGAAGGCAACTCGTTGCGGCCCAGCGTGGGGACCGCCCCCGGCCTTCCTCCGAATGCCACTGTCGGCAAGAAGCCGCGACCCGGGAGGCCGGAGTCGAGGACCGACGCCATCTGCGTTCCGATGTTCAGGCGGTCGGCCGCGATCGGGGCGATCGTGTCGACCACGGCGAGGTAGTCGGTATCGGGGAACATCCAGAGTGCGTGCCTGCCTGACGTGGCGACCAGTTCGGCCCCGGCTACCTCATCGCCCTTGGGCTGGATCACATACCGAACGCCGAACAGGGGTGGGTGGGTCGGGTTGTCGATCTGGAATCGGTATTCAGACGGCGACATCAACGACCAGGTCGGCCTCGTGAACCCGATGGCGTCGGCCTGCAGGTTGAGCGATGCGGCGAAGCCGGGAACCTGTCCGATCCGATACGACGGTCGAGTGCCGCGCCGTATCCCCGCGAAGACCCGGCCCGGTCCGAGCGATCGCGTGCGATCGACCAACGCTTCGAACCCGACGCCATCGGTGGCTTGCTGGGCGAGCTGCTCATCGATCCACACCCCGCCCTGCCGCTCGTACCCGACCCGCTCGAGACCCGCCGGCATGAGGACGACGAGCCCAGCGAATATCGCCACCGCGAGCGCGATCCTCCTCGTTCCCTCCCGCCGTCGAAGGACGTCCACGATGAGGCTGAACAGGTACACCGCCCCGATGCCCGCGACATAGATGCCGGCCAGGTGCACGCCGCTGATGAACCTCCTCAGGAAGAGCTCTTGCCCGCCCGGGAGGAGGTCCATGACCGGCCCCAACGTCGAGCGACCGAAGAACAGGACCAGGCTGAGGAGGCCCACACCGAGGATCACCCGAGGAGCTTCTTTGCGCCGGGCTTGGATCGTGGTGAAGACCACGCCGACGGCCAGGAGGACCGACACGACCGGCAGGCGACCCTGATCGAACAGCTCCCCCCGGACCAACCACCCCAGGATCTTCCCGGCGCCGAAGGAGTCGTAGAAGTAGGTCCCCCGGCTGAACTCGTCGTTGACCGTCCATCCTGCGTCGGTGAGGAGTGGCACCAGCATCCATGCGGCGACGGCGAGGGCTCCGAGCGCGACGGCGACTGCGCGCACGAGTCGGCGGAGGATCTCGCGTGGCATGACCACGACGAACACCGCCAGCGAACACATCGCCAGGTACCCGGTCAGGAGGTGCAGACAGATCGTGACACCCAGGATGAGCGCGGCGAGCCACACACGGCGACCGGTCGCGATCGCCCTCCAGGACGACCCCCACGCGAACGGCAGCGCCCACATCCCCCAGAGTTGCGCCCAGGTTCCCGAGCCTCGCCAGACGTAGCTGCTCCATTCGTAGCCCAGACCTGGTGCGCTCGCGATGAGGGGAGAGATGGCGGCCGCGGCGGCCGCCGGCCAGCGGCCCAGGCCCATCATCCGACCACCTGCGTAGACCGCGACCGGCCATGTCGCGAGCAGGAGGTAGAGCGACCAGCGGAACACCCCTTCGCCGAACGCGAGTGAAAGCGTGCCCGTCGCGATGTGCGGGAGGGACTGGTAGTGATGGAATCGGCTCGCACCCAGCGACAGGTACGGGTACCAACCGTCGAAGGGCAGATGCCCGTCGCGCATCCGATCGGAGGCCCACCGAACCATCGATCGATGGATCGAGGCATCGTTGAGATACCAGACGTCGGCTCGCTCCGGCCACAGGACGATCAATCCGAAGACGACCGCAAGACCCACGAGCACCAGAGGTGCCCGGGTCACCGAAGAGGTCGAACGCACGCGCGCGAGTCTAGCCCTGCCTCGTCCCCCCACGCGGAAGGGGCGACCCGTAGGCCGCCCCTTCCGATCGAACAGACCCGCTGAAGGACTAGGCGCAGATGACGTAGGTGGTGATCGTCCAGTTGGTCGTCACTGCGGTCGCGTACTCGTCCACCGAGACGGTCCATGTGGTCGACGTGCTCGGGTAGTTCGCCCAGGCGAACAGGTTCTCGCGCGCGGTGGCATCACCCGTGAGGAGGTACCCGCCGCCCAGCGCCTTGCCGCTCACGCAGGTAGCGCTCTGGGACTTCTCGTTTGAGTTGTTGGCGGAGGTCGCGCTGACGATCGTGGCTCCCGCCGTGCCGGCGGGACCTGCGGGACCGGCAGCACCAGCGGCTCCCGCAGTACCGGCTGCCCCAGTTGCTCCCGTTGCCCCAGTCGCGCCGTCGATCCCATCGGTGCCGTCGATCCCATCCGTTCCGTCAGTTCCATCGGTGCCGGTCGCGCCCGTGGGGCCGATGGGACCCGCTGGACCCACAGCTCCGGTCGGTCCCACCGCGCCGGTGGCCCCGTCGAGTCCGTCCGTACCATCGAACCCATCCGCGCCGGTTGCCCCGGTGGCCCCGTCGAGGCCGTCCGAACCATCGAACCCATCCGCCCCGGTTGCGCCGGTTGCGCCGTCAAGGCCGTCGGAACCGTCAAGGCCGTCGGAACCGTTGGACCCGGTCGCACCAGTGGCGCCGGTCGCACCAACCGCACCGGCCGGGCCAGTCACACCTGTTGCGCCGTCGAGTCCGTCCGCACCATCCGATCCGTTGGTGCCGTCGGCACCTGTGGCGCCGGTGGCACCCCCCGCACCAGCTGAACCCGTCACACCCGTCGCGCCGACAGCGCCGGGCACACCCTTCCTGTTCCAGCTGAGCTTCTTCTCACCCTTGGCACACTTGCCGTTGCCCTTCAGGATCCGGACCGCGCGCGTCTTCTTGTTCACGCAGCCGACGACCGTCTTCTTGCTCGCCGCTCGCTGTGCGAACGCCGAGCTGACGACGAGCGAGCCCAGGACTGCGACGATCGCCACCAGGGCGATCGTGTGCGGGATCCATCTCTTCCGAGCGCTGACGTGCATCGTTCACGACCTCCTGGTTCGAGCCCGACCGGACGACGGGCTCCCTCAAGGAGGGGTGTCGGCAGTCAGGCAGAAACCTGGAGTGCATCCGGTCGCAATCCATGCGGTTTGCCGGATCGAAGGTAGGCGGAACTACCGCGAAGGCGTACTGGACGGGAGCGGGACCCGATCAGTTGCGGCTGGGGAGGGCGTCCTCCCTCGGATGGGTCGGGTCGATCCGCACCCCGGGACCCATCGTGGACGAGATCACCAGCGATTGGATGTAGCGCCCCTTGGCCGAGGAAGGCTTCGCCTTCAAGATCTCGTCGACAGCCGTGTGGTAGTTCTCCAGCAGTTCCTGCTCGCCGAAGGACTTCTTCCCGATCACCATGTGGATGTTGCCGGTGCGATCGGCGCGGTATTCCACCTTGCCGCCCTTGATGTCACCGACCGCCTTCGCGATATCCATCGTGACGGTGCCGGTCTTAGGGTTCGGCATGAGGCCCCGCGGGCCGAGCACGCGACCGGCCTTGCCGACCGCAGCCATCATGTCCGGCGTCGCCACGGCGGCATCGAAATCGATCTCGCCCTTCATGACGACCTCGACGAGTTCCTCGCCACCGACCACATCGGCACCGGCCTCGGTGGCTTCACGGGCCTTCTCACCCGTGGCGAACACGCCAACCCGGACCGTCTGACCGGTGCCGTTGGGCAGCGAGACCGTGCCCCGGAGCGATTGGTCGGCCTTGCGCGTGTCCACGCCAAGGCGGAAGGCCACCTCGATGGTCTCGTCGAACTTGGCGTCGGGCAGTGACTTCAGGATCTTGAACGCTTCGCCCGGCTGGTACTCACGCTCGCCTTCGAAGCTGCCGGCCGCCTCGCGGTATCGCTTGCCGTGCCCGCTCATGCGTCCACATCCACGCCCATGCTGCGGGCCGTGCCGGCGATGATTCGCATCGCATTGTCGATGTCGTTGGCATTGAGGTCGGCCATCTTCTTCTCGGCGATGTCGCGGAGCTGCGCCTGGGAGAGGGTGGCCACCTTGTTCCGGTTGGGCACATCCGACCCCGTCTCGATGCCGGCGGCCTGCTTGATCAGTTCGGCCGCTGGGGGCTGCTTCGTGATGAACGAGAACGAGCGGTCCTCATAGATCGTGAGCTCGACCGGGATGACCTGACCGCTCTGCTGTTGCGTGGCTTCGTTGTACTGCTTGCAGAAATCCATGATGTTGACGCCGTGCTGGCCCAACGCGGTACCCACGGGGGGCGCTGGGGTGGCTTGGCCGGCCTGGATCTGCAGCTTCACGACTGCGAGCACCTTCTTGGGTGCCATGTGCATCGACCTCCTGCGGTTCGAACGGCTCTTCGAGCCTCCCGCTGCTCTTCGGTTCTTGGGGCTAGACCTTCGACACTTGGTCGAAGCCCAGTTCGACCGGCGTTTCCCGGTCGAAGATGTTGACCAGCACCTTCAGCTTCGCCTGCTCAGCGTTGATCTCACTGATGGTGCCATTGAAGTCGGCGAACGGGCCAGAGATGATTCGCACGACGTCGTCGACTTCGAAGCCCAGCCGCATCTGCGGTTTGGCCTCTTCCTTCTTGACGATCAGGATCTTCTCGACCTCGCGGCGGCTGAGCGGCGTGGGCTTGGAGCCCGTTCCCGCCGACACGAACCCGGTGACCCCGGGCGTGTTGCGCACGACGTACCACGAGTCGTTGTCGTAGACCATCTTCACGAGCAGATAGCCCGGGAAGACCTTCTTCTGCACGACCTGCTTCTTGCCGTTCTTGATCTCCATGACGTCTTCCATGGGGATGTGCACGTTGAAGATCTTGCCTTCCATCTGCATGGTGTGGATGCGTGATTCGAGGTTGGTCTTGACCTTGTTCTCGTAACCGGCGTACGTGTGCACGACGTACCAATCACCCGGTCCGCGGAATGGATCGTCGGCCGCAGCGACGATCTCGTCTGCCACCTCATCGGCGACCTCTTCGATCACCGCGGCTTCGACGACGGCTTCGGTCACGATCGCCTCAGCCTCGATGTCGGCGGCCGCCTCGATCTCGGCGGCTTCGACGACGGCTTCGACGAGCACTTCCTCAGCGACCTCCTCTTCGCCCACTTCGACGAGTGCATCGGCTTCGTCGAGGGCTTCCTCGATCACGTCGTCGGCTGCCGCCTCAGCGACAGCCTCCACGACCGCGGCCTCGACGACGGCGTCGTCGAGGATCTCGACGGCCGCGTCGTCGGCGAGGGCATGCACCTCGGCCGGATCCACCGGCGAGTCCTCTGGTGACTCGGCGATCGGGGTGTCGGGGGTCTGATCCAGGTCTTCCATGGGTTCCTTCTGGTCGCGGAGCTACGAGAACAGTTCGAAGATCGCCTTCGAGAAGACGTAGTCGAGCACGAAGACGAACGCGGTCGTCACGACGATGGTCGCGAGCACGACGATGGTGTAGGAGATCAACTCTCGGCGGTTGGGCCAATCGACCTTCTTGAGCTCTTGTCGAACCTCCTTCAGGAACTGGCGCACGCCGGTTCGCTTGCGCTTCTCCTGTGCCTGGGCCCGACGGGTGGTCGCGGCGGGTGCGGACTGCCGGTCAACGCCCGAGCGCTTCTGCTGGCGCTCGGCGCGCTCCTGCATCCGCTTCATCTGTCGGTTCATGGTGCTCCTTGCAGGCGCGGAGGGACTTGAACCCCCAACCTTCGGTTTTGGAGACCGGTGCTCTACCAAATTGAGCTACGCGCCTCCGCCGGTCCGCTCCACCCCAGTATGGACCACGAGGGATCGTGCGGAGGGACCAGTATAAGGTCCGCGACGAATGCCCTGCAAAGACCGCGGACCAGGGCCGAACCGACGAGGATCGACCGTCATCGGCGCCGCGGAGTTGCGCGCGATTTCCAAGGCGTAGGTGCGTGAGTATGCCCAGGTCGTGCCCTATGCTCCTCGCGACGCACCCCGCGGCGGCCCCGGATCGCGAGCGACGTCATGGAAGAGAATGGCCCCACCGAACTCCCATACCAGGGAGCGTCCCGTCGAGCCCGCAGACGGCTCGAGCATGAAGACGACCTCCGCATGACCGCCGGTGAAGAGCGCATCGTGTCCTCGGTCGAACGCGTCGTCGACGAGCGCCTCACCGATGGCTTGTCGGCCATCGAGGAGCAGGCCACCGGTCTCATGCGAGAGATCGCCGGCGAGGTCTGGCGTGCGTCCGGCACCGATGGACGACCCGAACAGCAACGCATCGTCTCGCTCTTGTCCCGCGATCACGCGATCCGAGGCCTCCTCGCATCCAGCGACGAGCGGTTCCAGGCGCTCGCCTTGCGGACCGGGCGCTTGGAAGATTCCCTGGCGGAACTCGCCACGAGTGGGCGGGCCTCGCGTGAGGCCATGCAGGAATCGATGGCCGCGATCCGTGCGATCGCTGAGTCACCCACGATGCACGGGGTCGAGATCGTCCGGACCCAGCTCGAGCAGGTCGAACTCCACATCGCCGCGGCCTTCGAGCATTTCGACGAGCGCGACCGAGTCCTCACCAGCGAGGTGATGGGCCAGGTCAAGGCGCACGGCGAGTTGGTCGCCCGTGAGACGGCGGCCTTGGGCGAGGCGATGCAGGACTATGTGCAGACGGGCGCCGAAGCCATGGCGATCCTCGCACAGCGCATCGAACACCAGGCGGAGGCATTCGCCGTCCAGGACGTCACGATCTCCGAGCACGTCGGCGACATGGTCTCCGCAGAGATCGGTCCGGTCATCGAACAGCTCGAACTGCTCGCGGAGAAGGTCGGGCTACACGGGCGTGACCAGGATCAGGTTCGGGTTGCCCTGGAACGGCTCGTGGAGGCCCGCATCATGGGCTTGGCCCAGCTGATCCGGTCCGATTCCGAGGCGCTGCGTGGCGTCGTGAACGAACGAGCCGAGAACCAGGTGGACGCCTTGCGCGAGGCCGTCGACTGGCGCATGGCAGCCTTCGCCGAGCGCATCGACGAGAAGCTGGAGCAGGCGGCCGACCAGGTAGCCGACCGCGCTTCCGAGGCCGCCGAGGTCGCCATCGAGGGCAAGATGCGCGACCACATCGACGATCGCCTGACGGCGATCGCCCGATTGATCCGCTCCGACAACCAAGCGCTGGCGCAGGCCTTCAAGGAACGCCAGCCCACCACGGTCGAGGCCCTCGATCCCGAATTGCTCCGCCAGACCGTGCGGGCGATCAAGGAGCTCCAGGCCGGGCTGGCAGACGATGTCCAGGCGACGGTGGAGCACCGGTTCCAGTCGGTCAGCGACCAGCTCCACAAGGAGACGCAATCGACGGCGGAGTCGATGATCAAGGTCGCCGAGGTCCTCGGCGACAAGATCGATCGTCTGTCGGTCAGGGTGGACGAGGGCTACGGCAACGATCTGCAGGTCGTGATCGACCGGATGGGCGACGCGATCCAGGCCATGTCCACGGTTCGTCGACCAGCCTGAACCGGTACCTCAGGCAGGGTCAGGTCCGAGGATCCGCACGACGGCCGTTCCGCGCTTGATCGGCCATTCGGCCTGACCGTCGCGCATGACCCGAACCCAGATCTCCACCGTGGCGGTTCGCTCCTGGGCGTCGACCGATAGAACCGAGCCGCCGGCTTCGATCGTGTCGCCCATGTACACCGGCGTCCGGAACTGTGCGGAGAGCTCGATGACGTTCGCGGGGTCACCACCTGCCCAGTCGACGACGCACCGAGCCATGTGCCCCATGGTGAACATCCCGTGGGCGATGATGCCATCGAACCCAACCGAGCGGGCGAACGCGTCGTCCAGGTGCAGCGGGTTGCGATCGCCACCGGCCTCGGCATAGATGCGGACATCTTCGACGGTGACGACCCGGCGCCCCACGGGCAACTCGTCACCGACCGTCGTGTCCTCGAACCGTCGCATCAGGAGTCGCCGCGTTCGATCATGGTCGAGCGGCACTTCGCGACCAGCGTGCCTGCGCCGTCGAGCACGTCCATCACGATCGTGAGGAACGCATTGTTGCCTCGCACCTTCACGGAATCGAGCCTCGCCTGGAAGATGAGCGTCTCCCCGACCTCCGGAGGACGGAAGTACTCGTATTCCTGCGAGCCGTGCACCACACGCGTGAAGTCCATGTCGAGCCGAGGGTCGGCGATGATGGTGGGCATCACCGTGAATTCCGCGGTCGCCAGCAGGGTCGGTGACACGCCTGGACCACCCCCGAACACGTCGGCGAACGCTTTGACTCGCTCGGGTGTGACCTCGAAGCTCACGTCGGGGTAGGTGGTTCCTTCGGCCGCGGGATTCACGGAGCGCACCGTAATGGCGGCAGCGCGGCCCGGCAACTTGTGCGAGGGTGCGTGAAACATCGCAGGTCAGGCCATACGATGCCGTCCGATATGTCGAAACCCATCCATGAGGGGCCCATCACCGTCGTGATCGCCGACGACCATCGTTCCTTCGGCGAAGCGCTCGAGGTGGCCCTCGACAAGGAACTCGACCTGCGGGTCATCGAGGTCGTCACCGACGGTGAGTCAGCCGTCGAGACCGCCTCGAGATCTCACCCCGACGTGGTACTGATGGACCTGCAGATGCCCGGCGTGGATGGGATCGAAGCAACGAGGCGCATCCACGGCGAAGCGACCGGCACCGCGGTGATCATCCTGTCCGGTCAGAACGATGACGTCTCCCTCGCTCGGGCGATCCAAGCCGGAGCTCGCGGGTACCTGCGCAAGACCGAAGCAGTCATGGGTTTGGCTGAAGCGATCCGGCGCGCGCACCGGGGCGAACCTCTGCACACCAGCACCGAAGTGGAGGCATCCCTGCGGAAACTTCGCCGACGCCGCGCGATGGACGGCAACCTCGCCCAGCGGATCGAACGGCTCACGCCGCGCGAGACCGAGATCCTCCAACGGATGGCCGACGGGGATCCTCCGGAGAAGATCGCGCGCGACCTCAGCATGAGCAAACACACGCTTCGCACGCACACGCAGAACGTGCTCACGAAACTCGGGGTGCACTCCAAACTGGACGCCATCGTGGCCGCGATCCGGTACGGGAAGATACGGACGGTCGAGGTCGATCCTGAGAGCGACCTGGTGGACCTGATCGAGTTGGACGATCTGGACGTGGATGAGCCGGAGGGCGAACCCGTCTAGCGCGTTTCGCGATGCAGGGTGTGTGCCCGGCACCAGCGGCAATACTTCTTCAACTCGATGCGGTCGCGATCGTTCACCTTATTCTTGACCGTGTTGTAGTTCCGCCGCTTGCACTCCGTGCACGCGAGCGTGATCTTCGGTCGGTTGTCTGCCTTCGCCATGGTGTCCTGTTCCTACGGGTGTGGGTGTTCCTTGGTCGGTCTGCGTCAACCTACCTATTTGACGATCTTCGTGACCCTGCCGGCACCGACGGTACGACCACCTTCGCGGATCGCGAACCGAAGTCCCTCTTCCATGGCGATCGGCGCGATCATCTGCACCGACATCTCCACGTTGTCACCGGGCATGACCATCTCGACGCCTGAGGGAAGGTGAGCGGTCCCGGTCACATCGGTCGTGCGGAAGTAGAACTGTGGTCGGTAGCCGTTGAAGAACGGCGTGTGCCGACCGCCTTCCTCCTTGGACAAGATGTAGACCTGCGCCTCGAAGTCCGAGTGGGGGTTGATCGACCCCGGATGAGCCAGCACCTGACCGCGTTCGACATCGTCCTTGTCGATACCGCGCAGCAAGATGCCCACGTTGTCGCCCGCTTGGACCTCGTCGAGGAGCTTGCGGAACATCTCGAGGTCGGTGGCCGTCGTCTTCCGCGTGTCCTTGATGCCCACGATCTCGATCTCGCTCATCTTGGCCAGGGTGCCTCGTTCGACTCGACCGGTCACGACGGTGCCTCGCCCGGTGATCGAGAAGACGTCCTCGATAGGCATGAGGAACGGCTTGTCGGTGTCGCGGGTTGGTTCAGGGATGTAGGTATCGACGGCGTCCATCAGCTCGTCGATCTTCTTGCCCCACTCCTCATCGCCTTCGAGGGATCTGAGTGCTGAACCGACGATGACCGGCACGTCGTCACCGGGGAACTCGTAGGAGCTGAGCAACTCCCGCACCTCGAGTTCGACGAGATCCAGCAACTCGGGGTCGTCCACCATGTCGGCCTTGTTGAGGAAGACCACGATGTACGGCACACCGACCTGGCGCGCGAGCAACACGTGCTCGCGGGTCTGGGGCATGGGACCGTCGGCAGCCGAGACCACCAGGATCGCCCCGTCCATCTGGGCGGCGCCGGTGATCATGTTCTTCACGTAGTCGGCGTGGCCGGGGCAGTCGACGTGGGCATAGTGGCGCGCCTCGGTCTGGTATTCGACATGGGCGATCGCGATCGTGATGCCACGCTCGCGCTCTTCGGGCGCCTTGTCGATCTGGTCGAACGGGGTGAAGTCAGCCATGCCTTTGTCGGCCTGACGCTTCGTGATGGCAGCGGTGAGCGTGGTCTTGCCGTGGTCGATGTGCCCGATCGTGCCGATGTTCACGTGGGGCTTGTTCCGCTCGAACTTCTGCTTGGCCATCGCGCGTGCGTCCCTTCCGGTCGTACCGATCCGACGGTGTGCCTACGGTGCGTTGGGTAGCGGCGGGTGGACTCGAACCACCGACACAGCGATTATGAGCCGCTTGCTCTACCTCTGAGCTACGCCGCCGTGTTCAGCCGACGAGTTTACCCTGGGCACCCCCGCGTCGGCACGCAGGGAGGCGAAGCGCTCCGCTCCCGCTGAGGCTGGCTAGAGTCCTGCGGATTCGAGGAGACGGAGCCACACTTCGCTCACCGTAGGGAACGCCGGCACGGCGTGCCAGAGCTGGGCGAGCGTGACCTCTCCCATGATCGCGATCGTCGCGGCGTGCAGCATCTCCTGCACGTCGGGTCCGGTGAAGGTCGCGCCCACGAGCAGCTGCGACGATGGGTCCACGAGCAGCTGGCTGGTCCCCTCGATGTCGTTGCCGCGGGTGTAGGCGCCGGCGACGTCGCCGGTCCCGACCCGGAGCACCTGGACATCGACGCCCGCGCTCCGTGCCTCCTCCTCGGTGGGGCCGACGGCCGCGACCTGCGGATCGGTGAACGTGACACGCGGGATCGCGCGGTGATCCGCGAGGTCGCGAACGTCCTTCCCGGCGATCACGTCCCCGACCAAGCGTCCCTGGTACTTCCCCATGTGCGTGAGGAGCGCGAGCCCATTCACGTCGCCGACGGCGTAGAGCCAGTCGCCGCCGATCCCTTCGACACGGAGCCGGTCGTCGACCGTGAGTCGGGCGGCCGGATCGAGTCCCACGGTGTCCAGGCCGATGTCGCCGGTGTTGGGGCGGCGGCC
>DATDJD010000176.1:0-4215 GCA_036520695.1 Actinomycetota bacterium | reverse complement strand
CATCTTGCGCATGAGCGCGTCGTCCTCGCCCGCGAGCTCGAGGATGCGCGCCAATCCGCCGCCGTACAGCTCGGTGACGAGGCTGACGACGTCTTGCACCTGCTCCCAGCTTCGGCCGTCGAGCGACGACTCGAGCTGGTTCAGAATCTGCTCGATTCGGTCACCGGTGGCTCGCAGGTCGACGGGTTCCATGCGCTCCTCTCGGCGGCCGGGTTGCGGGTCAGCTGTCGATGGTGGGAAATGCCGTGGGTGAGTGCTCCTTGTGCAACACCTTGCCCTTGCCGAGGTACATGTGCACGCCGCACGGGAGGCACGGGTCGAAGCTTCGTACCGCCCGCATGATGTCGATGCCTTTGAAGTTGTCGAGGCTGTTCTCTTCGAAGATCGGGGTGTTCATGACCGCGTCCTCGTACGGGCCGGGGGTGCCGTAGCTGTCGGTGGGGTTCGCGTTCCACGGTGTGGGGGGATAGGGGTGGTAATTGGCGATCTTCCCGCCCTTGATCACCATGTGATGGGAGAGCACGCCCCGGACCGCTTCCGTGAAGCCGCAGCCGATGGCCTCATCGGGCACCTTGAACTCGGCCCAGGTCTTGGTGTGGCCGGCCCGAATCTCCTCGAGCGACTTCTCCGCGAAGTGGAGTGCCGCGGCCGCCGCGTAGGCCTGGAAGTAGGTGCGAGCGCGATTGCGTTCGATGGTGTTCGACCACTGGGGCACCTTCCACTCGAAGGTGACCTCAGGCTTGAGCGCGGTCTTGGGAAGGTGAATCTCGACGCTGGTGCCGGTCGCCTTGAGGTTGTTCGTGTTGACCAGACCCGAGAGCGCCGTGGACCACAGTCGCGCGATCGGTCCACCGCCGGTGTCGAGCGCGAGGTGATCGGTGCCGTCGAACCACCGCGGTGACATGACCCAGCTGTACTTGTCGGAGAAGTCACGCTTCTGCGGGTGAGGGTTCGTGTGTTGGTTCCAGGGATGGCGGCGGTCGACCGGGTTCCCGAGTGGGTCCTTCGTCACGAACATCTCCTGGCCTTCCCAGTCGTCGTAGTACGACGAGCCGAGAAGGATCCGGATGCCCAGGTTGATGTCCACGAGTGAGTTCGTCACGAGCTTGCCGTCGACGACGACGCCTGGCGTGACGAACATCGCCCGACCCCATCCGGCCATGTCGCGATACTCGAAGTTGCAGACGTCGGGGTCTTGGAACGCGCCCCAGCAGCCCAGCAGGATCCTTCGCCGACCGTTCTCCTCGTAGCCCGGCATCGCCGTGTAGATGAAGTCGAAGAGGTCGTCGTGCATGGGCACGACCTTCTTCATGAACTCCACGTAGCGCATGAGCCGCGTGATGTAGTCGGTGAAGAGCTGGATCGTCGCCGTCGTCCCGACTCCACCGGGATAGAGGGTCGAGGGATGGACGTGACGTCCTTCCATCAGACAGAACATCTCCCGGGTGTAGCGGGACACCTGCAGCGCCTCACGGTAGAACTCGCCCGAGAACGGGTTGAGCGACCGCATGATGTCGCCGATGGTGCGGTAGCCGTGCGCCTCGAACTGCGGTGCCTCGGTGCGGTTCGCCTGCTCGAGCACGCCGGGGTTGGTCTCGGAGACCATCTTCTCGCAGTAGTCCACGCCGACCAGGTTCTCCTGGAAGATGTTGTGGTCGAACATGTACTCCGCGGCCTCGCCGAGGTTGACGATCCACTCACCGAGGTTCGGCGGGCGTACGCCATAGGCCATCTGCTGCGCGTAGCACGAGCACACCGCGTGGTTGTCGCCGCAGATGCCGCAGATGCGGCTCGTGATGAAGTGTGCGTCGCGCGGGTCCTTGCCCTTCATGAAGATGCTGTAGCCGCGGAAGATCGACGACGTGCTCTGGCACTCGGCGACTCTGCCCTTGCCGAAGTCGATCTTCGTGTAGATCCCGAGGCTCCCGACGATGCGGGTGATCGGGTCCCACGCCATGTCGACGAGGCCGTTTGCGTCCGGAGTCTTGGTCATCGCCATGAGGTCAGCTCCACGTCTTCGTGTGTCCGGAGGTCAGCTCGCGACCCTTCACCCGCCAGGACGGCTCCTTGTTCACGGTGCGGTTCGTCATCGTCCGCAGACGTCTGACCGCGGAGCCGTACAGCCCGCTGGCGACCGTCGAGACACGTGCACCGGGCGGCTCGTCCATGAACGGCATGAACTTGTCGGGGAAGCCCGGCATCGTGCATCCGATGCAGATCCCTCCGACGTTCGGGCATCCGCCGACGCCGTTGATCCACCCGCGCTTCGGGACGTTGCAATTGACGACGGGACCCCAACACCCGAGCTTCACGATGCACTTCGGGGAGCCGTACTCCGTCGCGAAGTCGCCCTGCTCGTAGTACCCGGCGCGATCGCAGCCCTCGTGGACGGTCGCCCCGAACAACCACTGCGGTCGCAGCGCGTCGTCGAGCGGGATCATCGGTGCTTGCCCGGTCGCCATGTACAGCAAGTAGAGGATGGTCTCGGAGAGGTTGTCTCCCTGCACCGGGCAACCGGGTACGCACACGATCGGGATGCCCGCCTTCGACTTCCACGACCAGCCGAGGTAGTCGGGCACGCCCATGGCGCCGGTGGGGTTGCCGGCCATCGCGTGCATGCCGCCGTAGGTCGCGCAGGTGCCGACAGCGACGACGGCAAGCGCTTTCGGTGTGAGACGGTCGAGCCACTCGCTCGTCGTCATCGGCTGGTCGGTGTCGGGGTTGTTGCCGAAACCACACCAATAGCCCTCGCGCTTGATCGCCTCGTTCGGTATCGAACCCTCGACGATGAGCACGAACGGCTCGAGCTCGCCTCGATCCGCCTTGAAGAACCACTCGAGGAAATCGTCTGCACCGCCATTGGGCCCGCACTCGAAGTCGATGAGCGGCCAATGAACTGCGATCTTGGGCAGACCCGGGAGAGCACCGAGCGCGATCTCCTCGATGCTCGGCTGTGTCGCGCCCGTCAGCGCGACCGAGTCGCCGTCACAGCTGAGACCCGCATTGATCCACAAGACGTGGATCACGGTCTCGTCGGGTGGGGCTTCCTTGGTCGCAGGCATTGGCGAACCTCCCCCGCGCTGGTGAGTCGGCTCCCCGAGCGCACTGTCACATTGCCCCCATCTGTGCATCCGGTAAATGAGTGCATTTCTCACCTAGTGCCCGAGTCGCAGCGTCGGCGTACCGTGATCGGGGATGGCTCCGGTCGCGATCACGGCGGCCGAACGCAGAGCGTTCAAGCGCTGCCGGCGCGCGTGGGACCTCGGAGCGCGCTTGCGCCGCGACCTCGAGCCCGTCAGAGCGGGACCCGGAGCCACCGATGGTTCCGTTCGGGAGGCGCTCGCCGTGCACTACTTCCCGGGGATGTGGTCATGGGACCGCTCCATCGTGCGCCCGCTGGTCCTGAAGGCTGCTGGCGCGGCGGCGGCGTTCGTCGAGCGCTACGTCGACTGGGCCGAGAGAGTCGACGACTTCGAGCCGCTGCGGGTCGAGTTCGACTACGACGCCCGGGTTCCCGATCCCGATGGGAACGGCGATCTCGCCGCACCGGACGGACGCGCAGTGCACTACGTCGGACGGGCGAACGCTCTCGTCGTCGACCACGATCGCGCCCACTGGCTGCTCATCCACCGACTCGGTCCGTGGACGGCACCCGAGGTGCTCCAACTCGACGAGGATGCCGTGACGACCGCGTGGGCCTGGGAGCACACGTTCCTCGACGCCAAGATCCGGGGCGTGCTGTACAACGAGCTGACGCCCGACGCCCGCTTCCGCCGGACTCGCGTACGGCTGTCACGGGCCGCCATCGCTCTCGCCGGTGAGCAGCTCGCGCGCGAGACCGCGGAGATGCTCGATCCCGATCTCGCGATGTATCCCACACCTTCACCGGACTGCGCCAGCTGTGCCTTCGTGGCGCCGTGCATCGAGATGCAGGCAGGGGGTGACGCGGAGGGTCTCCTCGAGCGCGACTTCCGAGCTCGACCTCCCGAAACGCTCGAAGAAGGACGGCTCGGTGGCAGCACCTGGGGAATGGGGCGCGGCGCGATGCCGGTCCGCTTCACCGGCGACGGTCGCTAATTGGACCGATCGGATGGCGATCAGACGATCGCTGCGGCGACGGCTGCTTGGCCGATGCTTATGCCGCCGTCGTTCGGGGGAACGACGCGATGCACGAGCACCTCGAGGCCGGCCGCGACAAGGCGCTCCTCGATGATG
>DATDJD010000175.1:0-2636 GCA_036520695.1 Actinomycetota bacterium | reverse complement strand
CGCCTCGCGACCAGGATCCGGTTTCCGACCGTCTCCACGACGCCACCGACGACATGCGCGAGCAGGAACTCGATCATGCGTTGATCCAAGAGGTCGTTCGCGAACTTGCGGTCGTCGGCTCGAACCTCGAACGCCTCGTTGAATGCCGCGAGCTCGAGGTTCTGATCGCCGAGGGTCACCACGTCGTCCAACGCCGTCAACAGCCCCTCGGGACCGATCGACAGGCGCCAGCATTCGGCACCGGCCCGCACCAGGGCACCGATCCACCGCTCCGTGGTGAACTGTTTCTGGCCTTCCACATCTGGGCCGTCGAGCAGGTTGACGACCAGGCCGACGACCGATTCGCTCGTGGGAAGGCCACCCGTCAGATCGGGCACGGGGTCATCCATCCGTACCTCCAGATCGAACAGGCGGACCTCGCGACCGTCGACCACGCCGCAGAGCGAGTTCGTCGTGACCACGGTGTCACCCCGGCGGCACAGCGCGAACGGCAGCGACCCCGTGTCGTATGTATCGACCTCCGAGAACCACAGTCGATGGCGCACGCCGGCCTCTGACCAGGCAGCGACCCGCTCGTTCACGCCTCCGCCTCACCGATCGGTTCGGGGGACCAGTGGCCCTGCAGCCACCGGTCCTCATGACGTCCCTTCATCGGACGCGGAGGGTAGAGGCTCGCGACCACCTCGGGCACGTCGTCGCGGAGCGCCCGCGCCGCCTCGAAGGTCAACAGCACCTGGGCGGCCGACAACTCCGGCGATCGCAACAGCATGCGATCCTCGTTGACCGCGATCGTGATGCCTTCGGGCAGGGCCAGCATCGCCTGCATCATCTGCGGCGAGCAGAACGCGACGACGAACCGATGATCGGAGGCGGACACGTGGAAACGCCGGTTGAACGCCTCGAGTTCGAGCCTGACCTCGTCGCCCGCGATCGCGCCGGCGACGTGATCCAGCGCCCCTCGAGGCCTGATCTCCAGGCGTGGGCATCCGAACGGCAGCGGTACCGAGGCGCAGGTGTAACGGTGGTGCGTCGGTTCGCCGTCCTGGGCCGCCGGGCTCCGCTCCGTCGTTAGGTCGAACGCCCGAACGCCGTCGGGTTCCTGGTCCCACCACACGACGTTCTCCGTGTGGATCCAGCGCTCCTCACCCAACCACCGGAAGGGCAACCACACGGTGTCGGGGAACGGGTCCATGGGCGCGAACGTCAGCCCCGCGTGGCGACACAGGAGCATGAGTTCGCGCTGCCGGTTCCGTCGCCGCGCCACGTGCCACCCGGCGGCGATGGCGAGGGCCACGACCCCAGCGGCGACGATCCAGGACATGCCGGTCGAATCGGCACGACCCATGGAGCCCTTGACCTCAGCCGCCCACCGGGCGGAAGACGAGCCCGTCATCGCTGGCTTCGACCTCGACGAGTTGGCCATCCCGGATCTCGCCGGACAACAGCTTCAGGGCCAACGGGTCCTGGATCTCGCGTTGGATCAGACGCTTCAACGGCCGAGCGCCGAACGCCGGGGCGTAGCCCTTGTTGGCGAGGTAGGAACGTGCCTCCTCGGTCAACTCCAACCGAAGTCCCCGCTCGTGCAGACGCCGCTGCAGCCCCTGGAGCTGGATGTCGACGATCTGCGCGATCTCCTCCCGTCCGAGTGGATCGAACACGACGATCTCGTCGATCCGGTTCACGAACTCGGGGCGGAAGAACCCGTGTACATCCGCCAACACCTCCTGCTTCTGTTCATCGCGATCCATCGAGGTGTCGTTGAACACGGCACTGCCCAGATTGGACGTCATGATCACGATCGAGTTCCGGAAGTCGACCGTTCGTCCCTGGCCGTCCGTGAGCCGTCCGTCGTCCAGCAACTGCAGCAAGATGTTGAACACGTCAGCGTGGGCCTTCTCCATCTCGTCGAGCAACACCACGCTGTACGGACGCCGGCGCACCGCCTCGGTGAGCTGACCACCTTCCTCGTAGCCCACGTAACCGGGAGGCGCACCCACCAACCGGGACACCGCGTGTCGCTCCTGGTACTCACTCATGTCCACCCGCACCACGGCGCGCTCGTCGTCGAACAGGTAGTCGGCGAGGGCCTTCGCCAGCTCGGTCTTGCCCACGCCCGTGGGACCCAGGAACAGGAACGAGCCGATGGGCTGATCGGGGTCGGACAGGCCCGCCCTCGATCGCCTGATCGCGTTGGCCACCGCTTGGACGGCGTCGATCTGGTCGACCACCCGTTCATGCAGCGCATCTTCCAGGTGGACGAGCTTGGCCATC
This sequence comes from Actinomycetota bacterium, assembly GCA_036520695.1. Lineage (GTDB taxonomy): Bacteria > Actinomycetota > UBA4738 > UBA4738 > HRBIN12 > JAOUEA01. Next base: position 365 of record DATDJD010000175.1, on the reverse strand, counting down.
TCGCCTTCCATCAGCTTCGAGACCGGGATCCCCGTCCACGTCGCGACCACTTCGGCGACGTCCTCCTCGGTGACCTCTTCGTTGAGGAACTTGCGGTCGTGCTGGAGTTCGGTGAGCGCGGCGTTCTCGGCTTCGAGCTGCTTCTCGAGATCCACCAGGACTCCGTAGCGAAGTTCAGCCGCCCGCTGCAGATCGCCGTCTCGCTCGGCGTGATCGGCGTCCATGCGAGCTTCCTCGATCTGCATCTTGAGCGCACGGATCGCGTCGATCCGCTCCTTCTCCTGCTGCCAGTGCGCGGTCATGCCGGCGCGTTCTTCCTGCAGGTTGGCGAGCTCTTCCTCGAGGCGCGCCAAGCGATCCTTCGA
>DATDJD010000174.1:0-5159 GCA_036520695.1 Actinomycetota bacterium | reverse complement strand
CGAAGAGGGCCTGCAACCGCGATGACGGCTAGACGTACAGGTCGGTCCCCATCGCGTGGAACCCGCCGTCGCAGTGGATCAACTCGCCGGTGATGCCGGCCGACATGTCCGAGAGCAAGAAGGCCACCGTGTTACCCACCGACGTGGGGTCGGCGACATCCCAGCCCAACGGCGCACGGCGACCCCAGGTTTCGGTGATGGCATCGAACCCGGGGATGCCCTTGCCGGCCATCGTCTTCAACGGGCCCGCGCTCACCGTGTTGACGCGGATCTGCTTGGGACCAAGGTCGCGGGCCAAGTATCGGGAGACGCCCTCGAGACTCGCCTTCGCCACACCCATCCAGTCGTAGATGGGCCAGGCCACCTGTCCGTCGAAGTCCAGCGACACGATGGATCCGCCGTCCTCTTCCATCAGGGGCAGCATGCCGACAGCCAGCGCCTTCAGCGAGAACGCACTGGTCTTGATCGCGGTTGCCACGCTGTCCCACTCGGTGTGCAGGAAGTTGCCGCCCAGCGCGTCCTGCGGTGCGAACGCGATCGCGTGCAAGAACCCGTCCAGGCGCCCCCACCGGCTCCGGAGCTCCTCGCACACGGCCGCGATCTGGTCCGGTTCGTTGATGTCCATCTCCAACACGTCGGGCGTCTCGGGCAAACGTTTCGCGACTTTCTGCGTCAGGCTCACGGTGCGCCCGAAGTTGGTGAGGACGATCTCCGCGCCCTGTTCCTGGGCAGCGCGAGCAGCCGCGAACGCGATCGACTGGGGCGTCAGCACCCCGGTGATGAGCAGCTTCTTGTTCTCCAGCAACACGGCGTCGCCTTTCCCGGTCGTAGGTCGCAGGTGGGCTCGGTCAGGGTGTCGGGGACGCCGAGCCCGGCGCGTCCGCGTCCTCGTAGGCGTACACGACGTCGCCTGAGTCGTTGGTCTGGGTCACCTTCAGCGTGAGGGTGACGCCCTCATCGTCGGTGGCGGTACACCGGAAGACGTTCCCGGCCTCTGCCTTCACGTCTGGACAATCCACCTTGGTGATGGTGGCCCCCGTTTCCGCCGACACCTTGTCCTTCAGCGTCGCCTCCAAGCCGGCGGTGTCGAGCTGCGGGGTACACGCCACCGCACCCGCCGCGAGCGTCACCACGGCGACCACGCGGGCGAAACGGGAACGCAGACGCATCGGCGAGGCTCCTCCTCTAGCTCGGTTCGGATCGGATCGAGCCTATCGGCGCCGCTGCTGAGGGGTCAATCGTCGCGATCGCTCATCCGATGCGACGCAATGCGGCCCACTGCTCGTCGGAAGCGTAGGACCAGGTGTACCAACTGCCGCCGATGGCACCACGGTGGCCCACCGCTCGTGCGAAGGCCAGCGTCTCTGGCACCGAGGCGTCGCGAGCCAATCCCCCGATCACATGGATCGGTACCTGGTCGGTCCCCACCCGCGCCCTGATCTCGTCGATGCTGCTCGCGACGTACTCGATCGATTCGACCGGCCCCTGCGCTCGGAAGGTGTAGTAGGTCATGGGCAAGATCGCGTCGTAGGTGAGCGCGAGGTCGCGCCAGGGGAACCCGGGCCAGTACGCCAGATCGTCCCGCAGCCTGAGCGGCGACGGGACCACCGCCCCCAACGGGTAGTCCTCACCCGCCTCCTCACGGATCTGCGTCGAGAGTCGTATCAGCCGCTCGGTTCGGCGTGAGGGGTCGCCCACCGAGTCCGATTCGATGTCCAGCGCGAACCCGTCGAACGCATCTCCACGAGCTGTCTCGAACGACAACGCGTCCCGGACCCTCGAGCGGTCCCTCGCCAGATCGGTCAGGTGCGGCAGGTACCAGGCCACCACCGCCATCCCTTGATCGTGCGCAGCGTCGACGAAAGCCTCCACTCCGGCCGGGAACACGAACGAACCCGGTCGATCCGCGTTGGAGGTCTGCAGATAGAGGGTCCGCACCCCGTTATCCGCCATGTCGGCCACGGCACCACCGGGTGCCGCCCACGCGGGTTCGTCGTAGATGTCGACCCACACACCCAGCCCACGGAACGGCTCGGTGTGCGGCTGGGCGCGGACCAACTGCTGAGCGCCGGCACCCTCATCGCCACCTGGAGCCACCAGGGCAGCGATGACGGCAGCGATCAGTACCAGGACGAGCGCTATCGCGATGGTGCGAACGGGGAAACGACGCATAGCCATGAGCCTCCAGCCTACCCATGCACGTACGATGCACCGCATGGAGCTGGGACTGGCAGGACGCGTCGCGATCGTGACCGCCGCATCCAAAGGACTCGGACTGGGTGCAGCCAAAGCACTCTCGGCCGAAGGGGCCAAGGTCGTCATGTGTGCGCGCGACGAAAGGCGACTGGCGGATGCGGCGGCGTCGCTGCCCGGCGACACACTCGCGATCGCCGGCGACGTCACCGACCCCGCCATGCCGGCGCGACTGGTCGATGCGGCCCTGGAACGGTTCGGTGCACTCCACGTGGTGGTCGCCAACGCGGGCGGCCCGCCACAAGCGCGCGCACTCGAGGTCACGGACGAAGGCATGCTCGCCGCAGTCGAAGCGAACATGCTCACGTCGATCCGGCTGGTACAGGCGGCGGTGCCTCACCTCCGCGCCGCGGGCTGGGGCCGTGTGTGTCTCATCACCTCCAGCTCCGTGAAGCAACCGATCCCCACGCTCGCGTATTCGAACGCATCTCGCGCCGGGCTATGGGCGTGGGCCAAGACCGCGGCACAGGACCTGATGGAGGACGGCATCACCCTCAACCTCGCCTGCCCCGGGTTGCACGCCACCGACCGGGTCACCGAACTCGGCTACACCGGACGTCTCGGCGACCCCGATGACTTCGGCAAGGTGGTCGCGTTCCTGTGCTCGCAGCAGGCGGGATTCATCAGTGGCGCCGCGCTCCAGGTCGACGGCGCAGGGGTGCTGGGACTGCTCTGAGCGATGCCTTCGATCTGTCCACCCACCACCGGGGTAGGCTCGCATCAGCGCACCCAACAGGAGGCAGGATCCGATGGATGTCGACATCCAGTTCAGCCCGTCGTTCGCACTCGCCGTCATCACCTTGGCACCGGGAGGCGAGGTCAAAGCCGAAGCCGGCGCCATGACCAGCATGTCGGGCGACGTGGAGATCGAGACGAAGGTCCAGGGCGGGATCATGAAGGGCCTGAAACGATCCGTGCTGGGAGGCGAGAGCTTCTTCATCAACACGTTCACGTCACCGGCGGGAGGCGAACTCACGGTCGCTCCGGCGCTGCCGGGTGACATCGTGAAGATGCCGGTCGCCGCGACGCCGATGATGGTGCAGTCGGGTTCGTGGATAGCCTCCGAGACCAGCGTCGACATCGACACGAAGTGGGGTGGCGCCAAGACCTTCTTCTCAGGCGAGGGCTTGTTCCTGTTGCGCTGCACCGGTTCCGGCGACATGCTCGTGTCCAGCTACGGGGCGATCACCAGCCGAACCCTGGGGCCGGGCGAGGTCTACAAGATCGACACCGGCCACATCGTCGCATTCGAAGAGGGCATCGGCTACCAGGTCAACAAGGTGGGCGGCTGGAAGTCCACGTTCCTGTCAGGGGAAGGCCTCGTCGCGACCTTCACCGGTCCGGGCACGTTGTGGATGCAGACGCGGAGCCCCGCCGATCTCGTGGGCTGGTTGATCCCCCAACTGCCGACCAAGAGCAACTAGTCAGCCGGCAGCTCGCCACGCGTCCTTCAGCTTGACCTTGGCGCCCGTTCGAAGGACGGCTCCGGCGTAGACACGTGCGGACAGAGGGACCAGCAGCGCCGTGCCTGCCAGCAGTGCCACGATCGACGCCACGATCTGGATCGCCGTGGCGGCGCCGAGCGCGATCCGAACCGGCATCGCCAACGCCGAAGAGAACGGCAGGATCGATGCCACGATCGCCAGCGTCGAATCAGGGTTCTCCAACGCGCCGATCGAGATGAAGAACGACACGAAGATCGTCAGGTTGATCGGCACCATGGCGTTCTGCAGTTCCTCGGTCCTGGAGACCAACGATCCCGACACCGCGAACAGCCCCGCGTAGAAGGCGAACCCCAACACGAACCACACCAGGACCACCCCGGCCGTCACGATCGCCGAACCGGGGAACCTGAGCGCGCCGGTCAGCAGGGCCAGGCCGATCGCGAACCCGGCGATGAACACCAGTTGGCCGATGCCCAGCAGTCCGATGCCCACGATCTTGCCGCCGAGCAGTTGATGAGGGCGGATCGCCGACAGCAGGATCTCCACGACGCGCGAGGCCTTCTCCTCGATCACGCCGGTCGCGATCCAGACGCCGTAGCCGAACAACTGGCCGTAGACCAAGAGCACCGCGATGAAGGCGACGCCTGCGTTGGCATCGCGGTTCGGGTCGGCGGGCTCGATGGTGCGAACGACGACGGCCGAGTCACTGAACAGCTCCTCGATCTCCGACGGGGATAGGTCCGCCGACACGAGCGCCTCGCGGATCCGTTGGCCCACGGCAGCCCCCTGAACGACCTGATCGAGCCGGTCATCGACGTCGCTCTGGCCCACCAGCGTCCTCCCATCGACGAGTTCCGCGTCGATCTCACCCGCCGCCAAGGCACGATCAGCAGCAGCCGGCTCCACGTAGACACGGGTCTCGACCTTCACGCCCGACTCCGGCGCCTGCCGCTCGATCTGGCTCCCTATCGACCGTGACCCCTCGCCCACCAGCCCCAGGTGGAACGACGGCGCGTCGTCGCCCGCGAACGCCCGCAACAGGATGAAGATCGAGAGCACGACGAGCGTGATCGCGGTGGAGATCACGAACCCCCGGTCCTTCAACCGCACCCGGAAATCACGGGCCGCCACGACTCGCCACATGCCACGGTCGGTCCCGCGAACGTTGTCAGGCGCGCTCACGCGCTCACCACCTCGCGGAAGAGCTCCGACAGGCTCGGCTGCACCCGGCTGAAGTGCACGACGTCGCCCGTGGACCTGGCGAGGTCGAGGATCCGTTGCTCGTCCACGTCGTCGTCCAAGCGGAGGATGACCCCTCCGTCGACCTCGGCCTCGAGCGATACGCCGGGCACGGCTTCGTACCACGACCCGCTCCCCCCGCCCTCCATCTCCAGCCGTATGAGCCGTTGTTCCCGGCTCGCGCGGAGCTCGGCGATCGTCCCCTGCGCCACCACGCGCCCT
>DATDJD010000173.1:0-3952 GCA_036520695.1 Actinomycetota bacterium | reverse complement strand
CCATGTTGCGGTTTCAACGCTCCCGCGATCGTGCGGAGCAACGTCGTCTTGCCTGCTCCGTTGGGACCGAGCGCGGCGACGATCTCGCCAGTACCGACCTCGAGCGAGACGTCGCGGATCGCGACCACCGCGCCGTAGGCCACGGTCAACCCATCGACGACGAGCAGGGGAGGACCGCCCTCGGCGGCCTCGGCCACCCGGTCCTCCCCCTGGTCGTCGGTCACGCTCAGATCGAAGGCACGTAGGACGGGAAGTCCGGCTGCCCCAGGCAGGTGAACTCCTCGCCATCCATCTGGATCAGCGCCGCAGGCTTGTTGGCCCTCCTGGTCTCAGGATCCATCACGACGTGACCGGAGATGCCGGTGAAGTCGAGGGCCGCGAGCTGTTCCTGGATCGCCGCCGGATCGGTGCTGCCAGCCTGCTCGATCGCATCGGCGACCATGTTGACCTCGTCGTAGCCGATCACCGCGACGTAGGAGCTGGGGTCCTTGCCGTTGGCGGCGTTGTAGTCGTCATAGAAGGCCTGGACGTTGGGATCGCCTTCGGCGGTGCAGATCGAGTTGGAGAACGTGAGACCGTCGATCGCTTTGGCGCCGGCGTCCAACAGTGCGGCGTCGGCGTTGCCGTCCGTGGACAGCACCGGTGTCGTGATGCCGGCCTGCCGCAGCTGTCGCAGGAAGACGACGCTGTCGGGGATGTACATGGGCGTGAAGATCACGTCGGGCTCGGGGTCGGCCTGATCGATCTTCGTGACGACGGCTGAGTAGTCGCCGGCGCCCAGCTTGTACTGGTCTGTGCCCACCACCGTGCCGCCACCGTTCTCGAACGCGTCGGAGAAGAAGATCGGGAGATCACGTGTGTAGGGGATCTCGTTCGATCCCAATACGTACGCGCTCTCGTAGCCCTCGGCGAGGGCGTACTCGGCCAGGACGGCCGCCTGGATGTTGTCACTCATCACGAGTTGGTAGGCGCATTCACCCATGTCCCCGACCAGGGAAGGATTGGTACCGAGGCCGGTCGAGATCGGCACGTTGGCGGCACATGCGACCTGGCCTTCGGCCAGGATCCCGTCGCCCACGGTGCCGATCAGGTACGCGGCGCCGTCGTCCAGCAGTTGCTGGGTGACCTTGGCCGCCTCGGCGACGTCGTTGCGCATGTCGACCGTCTGCAGCTCCAGGGGCCTGCCCAGCACGCCACCCGCGTCGTTGATCTGGTCGACCGCGAACTGCGCACCCTCATCCATCGGGGAGTCGTAGTAGGCCCAGTCGGTCGTGAGGTCGGCTGGGAAACCGATGACGATCGGATCACCGGAAGGGGCACCGGTCGCACCAGTCGCCCCGGTGTCACCGCCTTCGTCACCGGTGTCGTCCGCCGTGCTGCAGGCAGCAGCAGCGAGACACAGCACGAACATGAGCGCGAGCGATCTCCGAAGCATCCCCCAACCTCCCGGTCGCCGTATCGGGCATTCGTACGCCGCGACCTGCAACCTGTCAAGACCGTTACGGACTTTCGCTCTGCGGATGGATAGGTAAGAATCCTGTCCGTTGCTGGAAGGGGGTCCCGAACACGAGCGAAACGATCGGTGAAGAGGTCCGCGAACGACTCGGTGAGATGACGCCCGCTGAGCGCCGGGTCGCTCGCACGCTCCTGGAGACCTATCCCACGGCGGGCCTCGAGAGTCTTCCCCAGCTCGCGGATGGGGCCGGGGTCACGGGTCCCACCGTGCTTCGGTTCGTGCGCAAGATCGGCTTCGATGGCTATCCCGCCTTCCAGCGATCGCTACGCCAGGAGGTGCAGGCCCGCACCGAGGGACTGCCGTCGCTGTACGAGACGCGGGGTGCGACACCCGACGACGACGTGTTCCGCCAGACCCAGGAAGCCTTCACCGACGCGCTCGACGCCACGTTGCGATCGACCTCCCTGCAGGCAGAGCTCGAGGATGTCGTGTCGCTGTTGTCCGATCCCAAACGACGCATCTGGTTCGTCGGAGGGCGCTTCAGCCAGTTGGTGGCGAGCTACCTCTGTCTGCAGCTCCGGTTCCTGCGACCGGGCTGCGCGATGGTCGGCGAGGAGCCCGAGGGCAGGGTGCTCGACAGCATGGAGATCGCTCGGCGCGATGTCCTGTGTGCCTTCGACTATCGCCGCTACCAGCGGGACACGGTTGCCGCGTGCAAGGTTGCCGCCGAGCACGGCGCCGTCGTCGTCGCGTTCACCGACCCATGGCTGTCCCCTGCGGTCGAGTACGGTCGGCACGTGCTGATCTCGCACTCGAACTCGGCGTCGCCGTTCGACTCGCTGTTAGGCGCGTTCGCGCTCACCGAGTTGATCGCCGCCAAGGTCGTCGTCGCGCTCGGTGAGGATGGACGGGCGCGGGTCGCTGCACTCGAGGCGGAGCATGAGCGCGCGGACGTCCCGGTCCCGGCCCTCCAGATCCGACCGACGAAAGGGTGACGGCCGATGGATCGACCCGCTGACCTCGCGCGTCCTTCGGATCCCGCCGGTGTCCAAGCATGGCTCGTGGACGCGGGTGTCGAAGCCGTGGCGCTCGGGTTCGTCGACCCCTCGACGATCGTCAGGGTCAAGACGATCCCCGTCTCGCGGTTCGAGCGGGTGGCGTCCTCGGGTGTGGGTCTGTCCACGCTCTTCAACGCCGCCATGTCGAACGATCAGTTCGCGTTGAAGCCCGGGTTCATCGACGGACCGAGCGGCGATCTTCGGCTGCGGCCCGACCCGTCGGCGACGGTGCCGCTCGCGGCCATGCCGGGCTGGGCGTGGGCTCCCGTCGACCAGTACACGCAGGAAGGGGAGCCGTACGCCGGGTGCCCGAGGGCGTTCGCGCGACGGATGGCGGACGCCTACTCGGCGCGGGGGTTGTCCGTGCAGGCGGCGTTCGAGTTCGAGTTCTCGGTGGGTGTGCGAGAGGGCGACGACGGGTTCCGCCCCGCGCATGAGGGACCTGGCTACAGCGACATCGCGCTCGTCGCCAACCATGAGTTCGCCCTGGATCTGATCCAGGCTTCCCAGTCGCAAGGTCTGGACCTGCAGCAGTTCCATCCCGAGTACGCCGACGGCCAGTTCGAGATGTCGATCGGCCCACGTGATCCGGTCGCTGCGGCCGATGCAGCCATGGTGGTTCGTCAGACGGTGCGGGCCGTCGCTCGGCGGCACGGGTTCATCGTCTCGTTCGCACCTCAGGTGGCCGCCGACACGGGCAACGGGGCCCACTTGCACCTGAGCCTGTGGCAGGCCGACCGCAATCTGTTGTCAGGGGGCGAGGGGCCGGCCGGGATGCACGCACAGGGCGAGGCGTTCACGGCCGGGATCCTCCAGGAGCTTCCCGCGGTGGTCGCCGTGACCGTTCCGACCTGCGCGGGCTACCTACGCCTGCAGCCGCACCATTGGTCCGGCGCCATGCAGTGCTGGGGGACGGACAATCGTGAGGCATCGCTCCGGTTCGTCGCCGGCATGACGGAGGCAACCGCCGAAGGCGCGAACGTGGAGATCAAGCCCGTCGATGGCACGGCCAACCCGTACCTGGCGATGGGCGCGTCACTCGCAGCGGGGCTCCATGGCATCGACACCGATGAGCGACTTCCGCCGCCGACCGAAGAAGACCCCGCGGAACTCTCCGACGAGGTGAAGGCGCAGCGGGGCGTGCGACAGCTCCCGGCATCGCTCCCGGAGGCGGTCGAACGGTTGGCGGGCTCCTCGGTGATCAACGACGCCATGGGGGAGTTCCTCTTCGAGACCTTCCTCGCCACCCGCCGCGGTGAGTGTGAGCAGTACGCCGGCCTCGACGACGCGGAGTTGATCCGACGCCTGCGCTGGCGGTTCTGAATCTCGATCCGATCACAACACGGACACAGGAGGACTGCCCGATGAAGATCGATCTGACCGGCTCCGATGTCGTCGATGCGCACTGTCACGGGTTCCGCACCCAGGATCTGCTCGA
>DATDJD010000172.1:0-4493 GCA_036520695.1 Actinomycetota bacterium | reverse complement strand
TCCGAAGAGGTGTCGCCATGACCGCGATGCTACTCCCGGCAACCATGGCGTTCACCCACCTTCGTGACCGACTGCTCCCGCGGGGTTGACCAGCTCACGTAAGCGGTTCGTCGTTGGCAGCCCTTCATGGTTCGTGCGACGTCCCAGGACACCACAGGCCCGAGACCGAGCGATCACCGAGAAGGAGCGGACGATGAGTGAACGACCCCAAACACCTGACGGGAGCGACCGGCAACCGCTCATCTGGGATTCGCCGTCTCGACCCGATCGGGTCGGCGTCGCCGGCCTGCGCCCCAACGAGGAGAGTCCTCTGGCTTCGACGCCACTCGCGGCCGGCGAGGAGAGCATGTCGGTGGGCGGAGTCGTCGCCAAGACGTCCGGGCTGTTCGCCGTGATGTTCGTGTCGGCGTCACTTCCCTGGACGCTGGCGCAGAGCGGAGCCGAGGTCGGGGTCTTCCTGTGGGGTGGCCTGATCGGCGCCATGGTGTTCGCCTCCATCATCTGCGTCAACCCGGTGAAACTGGCCCGCCCGCTCGCACCGATGTACGCGGTGATGGAGGGTGCCAGCCTCGGTGCCCTCGCCGTGATGGTCGAGCAGTGGCTCCCTGGGATCGCGCGACAGGCCCTGGAGCTCACCTTCGCCATCTTCCTGGTGATGCTCGTGATCCATCTGGTGGTGCGCCCGGCGCGCAACGCCGCGTTCCGACGCGGGGTGATGGCAGCGACGTCGGCGATCGTGCTCATCTACGTCGTCGATATCGCGATGCGCTGGCTCCTCGGCTCAGGCGGGTTCGTCTTCCTGCACGAACGTAGCTTGCTGACGATCGGGGCTTGTGTCCTGATCCTTGCCGTGGCGGCGTTCAACCTGACGATCGACTTCGAGTTCATCCAGGAGAACGTGCAGCGGGGAGCGCCGCGCGACCTGGAGTGGTTCGCTGCGGTCTCGCTGGTGATCTCGCTGGTGTGGGTGTTCGTCGAATCCCTCCGGCTCCTGATGATGCTCTCGAGTGATGACTGAGGAGATGGCAACCATGAGCGAGGCTTCGCTCGCCGCATCCGAAGACCGGACCGTGCGACGCGGGCACGTGCTGGTCGCTGGGCTCGCGCTGATCCTGGGCATCGCCGGCGTGATGACCGTCGATTCCACACTCGGCCCCTCGCTCGACCCCGGCCCAGCGCCGCACGACTGGACGGCATGGCGAGGGGACGGCTTCGCGATCGCGATGCCACCAGCCTTCTCCGTGAGCACCGACCCCGACGACCTGGGTCGGTTCGCTCTCGGCACCGCCCTGTTGGGTGGCGTCTTGAGCCTGGACGAGGACGAAGAGCCTGAGGTGGAGGTCATGGTCCTCGAGGTGCCCGGCTACACGGTCGCCGATATCGTGCCGGAGGCGGACGGATCCGCCCAAGTTCCTGTCGTGGACGAACAGCGGATCGGGTCGACCACTGTCACCTATCTGTTGCTCGAGGACGCGGCAGGGTCCCAGGTCATGCATCTGTTCGACGGTGCTGGGTCGGCCTACATGGTGACGGTCTTCGTCGACGGGTCCACCGGTGACGACCCGCTGGAGTGGGCCACGCCTATCGTCGGCTCGTTCGTCGTCGAAGGATCAACTGGATGAACCCGAACGCGCGTTGGATCTAATCCGCCCACAACTCTCGGAGCGACGGTGCGCTCCTGTCCTTGTCGGACAGCTCGACTCCCTCTCCCGTGACGGGCCACCGGATCGCCAGGTCGGGATCGTCGAAGCGGACCGTGGGATAGGAGACGTCAGGGCGCCAGGAACCGGTCACGAGGTAGACCACCGTGGCCCGTGCACTCACGACCTGGAACGAGTTGCCGAGCCCGGCCCCCACCAGGATCGCGTTCGTCCGATCCAGCCTCCCGGTCCATACTTCGCCGGCCGTCGGCGACCCCTTCCCCACATCCGCAACGGCGGAGAAGACCTCGCCTGCGGTGACGTGGATCAGCTTGTCCCACGGCTCGGCATGGATCCCCCGGACCGTTCCTCGCTCCGACTCCGACACGTTCCACTGGACGGGTCGGAATGGCGGAACCCCCTGCGCCTCGAGCTCCTCGGCCCGGTAGATCTCTCGGAACGATGCGCCGGAGCGTTCGGCATCCTCCCGCACCACGAGGTCGAGGAGGAACAGACCGGGGAACGGTCCGGGCGTCACGCGAGAACCTGGCACGGGGTTCGTCACCGTGACCTTTCGTCGGCGTCGAGCGGACGCTGCCCCCACGCCGAGACCAGGAGTGGCGAACTCGGATCCACAGAGCCGGCGTCCAGGAGATCGAGGAAGCCGTCGAGTTCGTCTCGGGTGACCAGCTGTTGTTCGACCAGCTGATCGGCCGACTGCTCGATGTTGACTCGGAAGAGCGCTCGCATCGCATCGCCGCCGTCAACCACCTGGAAGCCGGTCGCGCCGACGTGTACGAGGCCGTTCTCGCGAAGCAGTCGCGGGAGCGTGTGCGCGAAGTTCAGATCCGCTCCCCGCTGCCGCAAGAGCGTCTTGATCCCTCGAGAGATGCGGGTGCGAACGTCGTCCTCGTCGGCATCCGGATCGATGAACGCGTTCGTGACGACCGAGTTATCGAAGTCCTCGGCGAGCAGCCACCCGCCCGGACGCAGGGCGCCGACCATCTTGCGAAGGATCGACTCACGCTCGGCGAGGTGGATCAACACGAGACGCTCGTGGATCAGGTCGAACGGTCCTTCAGGCAAGGGATCTGCGGCGAGGTCATTGGCCCGGATCTCGACGTTGGCATCCCAGGATCGGCTCTCCAGCCAACGGGTATCCAGGTCCGTCGCGATGACCTGGCCGGACCGTCCCACGCGCCGCCCAAGCCAGGCAGCGATCGAACCGCCACCCGCCCCAACCTCGAGGCAGCGCCACCCCTCATCGACATCGAGGCGTTCGAAATGACTCGTGGTCCACGGATCGAGGAGCGATGCGAGCGCCGAGAAACGGTCCGCAGCCTCGGGATCTTGGTTGTCGAACAGGTACCCCGACCCACTCATCCGCTCAGCCTGACACCGAGCCGAGCATCCGTCACCTCACGGACCTGTGGACGAACGTTGGACGTCGAGCTGGCCCCCCGTGCGAGCGTGTCCATCGCTGGCACACCCGCACGTCGGGTCAGCTCTGGCGGAGGCGGCGTGATTCGAACACGCGAGGGGCGGTTTAGACCCCTAACCGCTTTCGAGGCGGTCCCGTTCGTCCGCTCCGGCACGCCTCCGCCGACGATTCTAGCAACGCGAGGCAGTCTTCCATTGACGTCACCGGCCTCTCGCTGCGGCGAGGATGCGCTCCGCCTCCGCTCCTATCGTGCGAACGATGTCCCCGGCGTGTGGGATGTCATGGATCAGTCCGGCACTCTGTCCACCCGCGAACCCGCCCTCCTCGCTCAGCGTCTTGAGCATCCGGAGCCGAGTCTCGTATCCCGACGTCTGTGGGTCAGGCTCGCCCTCGACCTCGAGGAGGAGTTGGGTCCAGGCCTCCGAGGGCGACTCCACGATCGCCCGCTTCCACTCCTCTTCGATCGGAGCTTCGACCGACGCGAGGAAGCGGGTGCCGAGGTTCGCACCCGCGGCCCCCAGGACGATCGCCGCAGCGAGCCCTCGCCCATCGGCGATCCCTCCTGCGGCCACGACCGGTACCGGACGCACGGCATCGACGACTTGAGGGATGAGCGGGAGCGAAGCTACGTTGCCTGCGTAGCCTCCAGCCTCTCCACCTTGAGCGACGATGATGTCAGCGCCGTGATCGACCGCGACCCGGGCCTGCCGGACGGTCGTGACCTGTTGCATGACCAAACTGCCCGCCTGATGAACCCTCTCCATGAGGGCACCTGCGTCATCGAGGGCGAACGACACCACCGCCGGAGCGGCTTCAAGGGTGAACTCGAATCCGGCAGGGTCGAGGTCCAGCACGACATGATTCACGGCGAACGGCCGCGCGGTCGCACCCCGGAGTTCATCGAGATCGCGGCGAAGTTGGTCGGCGGGGCGCCGCCACGCCCCCAGACTGCCGAGGCCCCCCGAGTTCGAGACGGCAGCGGCCAAACGCGGCGATGTGAAGATGCTCATCCCCGCCTGGATCACGGGGACCTCAAGGCCAAACAGATCGCTGAGCGGCGTGCGCAGCATGACTCGGTCCCTCGATCGGCTGAGTCTGACGACGATATCCGACGACGTGGCCGAGAGGAAGTCGGTCGCCCCTACCGCCGGTCGCGGAAGAACGCCCGAAGGATCTCGCCGCACTCTGTGGCAAGCACCCCGGTGGTGATCTCGACCCGATGATTCAGGCGCTCATCATGCAGGAGGTTGTCGAGCGATCCGGCGAAACCCGCCTTCGGGTCGGCTGCCCCGAACACGACGCGATCGATCCGCGCCAGGACGATGGCCCCCGCGCACATCGCGCACGGTTCGAGCGTGACGTACAGGGTGCAGCCTTCGAGACGCCACGAACCTGCGCGTTCCGCGGCGGCC
>DATDJD010000171.1:0-4805 GCA_036520695.1 Actinomycetota bacterium | reverse complement strand
ACGGTGCGTACTCGACCGGATTGACGGCGAACGCGTCGATCGGGAACGCGAACGGACCCATTGGGTCGTCGACGACCTTCCCGTCGGCGTCGGTCGATCGGGTCATCCACCGCGTGTCTCCAGCGACCACCACCGTGGCCGTGAACGCCTCCTCCGTACGCACCTGGGCACGGAAGTCCGATGTGAACCCGCCCGAGATCCACGCGAGGTATGCCGGAGGAGGCGGCGCGATCGGGTGGGTCTCGCCTGACGCGACCTCGTCGTGCTCGGCGAGCGCGGGCTCATCGATGGCTGCCGTGTCTGCCCGCGGGCTCAACAGGGCGAAGGCGACGGTCGCCAGCGCCAGGACGGCGAGCAAGATCAGGAAGGTTCGCTTCCGCCGAGCCGACGGGGTGGCGGTCGTCATGCGCGGAAGCCTACGTCGGAGAACTGCATGGGAACCAGGCGGAGTTGCGCCCAGGCGCTGCTGGGCGCAGGCTGTCCGCAACGGCGAGGGAGGGAGCCATGTCGAGACGATCCGACGACTTCGGCTACACGGGGCTGCACGCATTCGTGTTCATCGATCAGGTTGACCCGGGCACGAACATCCGGGATGTCATCGATGCGCTGCGTAACCTCGGGGCCCCGCCTGACGGTCCTGTGATGTTCGCGTCGGAGATGGTGGGTACCTCACTGGGGTTCGCACACATCAGGGTGGAGGACGGTGATCTCGCCGGCCTCCAGGACCTGATCGCAGGCCAACTGTGGGAGCAGGGGGCGCACTGCCAGCACTGCCTCGAGGTGGATTACGCGAAGGATGGCCCTCGGGTGAAGGCCGTGAAGCGGGCCACGCCGGAAGTCATCGCCATCGTTCGAGCGCGGGTCGCTAATGGGCACCTATCGCAGGTGCTCGCCGACCTGATCGATGAGGAAGGGCCCGTCGCGAGTACGTTCAAGGGGGCCTCGGTCGTGACCGGCGAGGCGGACATCCTGATCCAGCTCGGTGCTGACGACTATCAGACCGTCGCGGACGCCGTCTACGGTCCGCTGCAGACGGTCGCGGGCATCACGCACACCGACTCGCTGTTCACGGACGCTCGTCGGTACGAGTAAGGGTCGAAAGGACGTCGGCGGCCAGCGCCGCCCCGACCACATCGACCTTCGCTTCGCGCAGTCGCTGGACCTCGCGCCAGGCTTCGACGGCGTCTTCGAGGCGCCCGCCGCGGGCCCACACATCGGCGCGCCCAGCGAGGGCATCGGCCCGAAGGCCTGAGAAGTCGGTCCGTGAGGCGCGTTCGACCGCTTCGTTCGCGAGCTCCTCGGCGAGCACGATGTAACCTGAGGCCGCCGATGCCCGGGCGGCCTCGGTGCGCCAGGCCACCTGGACCTCCAGGTCGTATGCCGCAGCCGCGTCACCCGCGGCCCGAGCGGTCCGTCCCGCCTCCTCATGCCTGCCCAGCCGGTTGAGCACCCTCGCGAGGTCGCACGCCACCACCGAGGCGTTGGCGACGTCCCCTTCTCGATCGAAGAAGGCATGTCCCTCCTGGAACGAGGACGCGGCCTCCTCCAGGTGGCCCTGCATCTCAGCGACATGGCCGGCTACGACCGTGGCGGTGGCGAGCCACCGTTCTTGGCCGAGATCGGAGAACGAGGCGATCGCCAGATCGGTCTCCGCCTTCGCTTCCTCGAACCTGCCCAGCGTGCCGAGCAGGTCCGCTTGCCGTGAATGGCTTACGGCGGCGGTGACCCGGTCGGATGCGACGGACGCCTGCAGCGCGCGGACCCGGACCAGGGCATCGGGGTAGGGGGTGTCGCCTCGTTCCAGCGCAAGGAACAGGTAGATCGCCGCTTGCGCGGCTTCACGCCGGTTGCCGGCGCGCGTCGCCACGTCGAGCGCGCGTTCGGCTGCCTCGAGCATCTGGCGGGCGTCGCCTGCCAGCCAGGCCACGAGGGCCTCGGTGTTGAGTGCTCCCGCGAGGCTCCGGTCGTCTCCGAGGGCGCCAAGGGTCTCACCGGCCCGATGGGCGGTCTCGCTGAGTTCGTCCAGCGTGATGGTGTCGGGTTGGGTGAGGAACCTCAGGTTCGCATCCATCAGCGACAGCCGGGCTCGCAGTCCCTCGTCGTCGGTCAACTCCACGTCGTCCCGAGCGGCGCGTAGCACCGCCGGGGTTCGGCCGGTCGCGCCCGCATCGATCAGCGCGTCGAGCATCAGCAGCCGGCTCTCCGCTCGCGTGTGGGCGTCGGGGGCCAGTTCGGCGGCACGTGCCAGGAGTCGTTCGGCGGCGGGTGCGTCGCCACGGCCTGCCGCGCGCCGGCCCGCGTCGTGCAAGCTTCCGGCCGCGCGCCGCGCGATGGCTTCGAGGTTGGGGTCGTGGGAACCGAGTTCTCGCAGGTACCGATGTGCCTGGGAGAGGTGGTAGCCCACGATCTCCTGGTATTCCTCCGCGCGTGGGCCGAGGCTGGCTTCGATCCAATCGGCGAACCGTTCGTGCAGGTCGGCTCGTGCCGCCTTCGGCAAGGTCTCGTAGGCGGAATCACGAACCAACAGATGGATGAACTCGTACGGTTCGCCGCCGGGTTCAGCCGTCTGCACCGGACGGAGCAACTCCCGGTCGCAGAGCCGGGTGAGGCAGGCGGCGATCGAGGCGGACAGCGAGGCCGGCACCAGGGCCTGCAGTTCACCGACCGAGAAGACCTTGCCGATCACCGAGGCGTGGAGCAGGACCGACCGCTCGTCGTCGGGGAGGCGATCCAGGCGAGCCGCCAACAGTGCGGCGAGCGTGGGAGGCGTCGACATGGCCGTTGGATCCGAGGTCAAGGCCCACCCGTGGTCGCCTTCGAGCAGCGAGCCTTGCTCCAGCAGCATCGCGACGTACTCCTGGAGGAACAAGGGATTGCCACCGCCTGCCTCGGCGAGTCGTCCCGACACCGAAGGATCGAGCGCGCCGCCGACCAGGTTGCCGGCCATCGTGGCGCTCTCGAGCATGGACAGTGGCTCGAGCAAGGTCGTGAGCGCATGCATCGTGCCCCCACCCCACTCGGGGCGCCGCTCCAGCAGTTCGGGACGCGCGGTGCAGAGCAGGACGATGCCCACGTCGCGAGCCCGGTGGCTGACGCTGTCGAGCAGATCGAGGAACGTGGGCTCTGCCCACTGCAGGTCGTCGAACACCAGGACCAAGGGACGCGTGGCCGCCAGGATCTCGAAGAACCTCCGGATCGCCCAGAGGGTCTGTTCCGGTGCCGGCGTGGCGCCCGACAGGCCGATCGCCTCGGCGAGGATGCCGGCGATCCCATCGGGGTCGGGGCCGATGAGCCCTTCGAGCGTGCGACGTGCTTCCTCGGGCTCGGCGCCCGCCTTGAGTCCCGTTGCCTGTCCCACGGCCTCGGCGATGGGGTAGAAGGTGATGCCCTCGCCGTAGGGCAGGCACCGGCCCCGGAGCACGAGCGGCGGCTCACCCAGCTTCGCGACCACTTCTTCGGCGAGGCGGGTCTTGCCGACCCCGGGGTCGCCCATGATCGTCACCAGTTGGCAACGGCGGGCCTCGAGCGCCCGGTGGCAGACCTGGCTGATCAGGGACAACTCCTCCGCCCGGCCCACCAGGGGACCGTGGGCGCCGGAGGCCTTCGGCTGTCCCTCGATGACCGATGTCAGCACCATGGGAACGATCGGGTCCTCGAAGCCCTTCATCGTCAGCGGCGCACCAGCTTCTGCCTCGATCGCGTCTCGTACCAGGCGGAACGTGTCCGGACCTACCAGGATCTGGCCAGGCTCCGCCGCCTGCTCCAAGCGGGCGGCCAGGTTCACCGGGCTGCCGGTGACGAAGGAACCCTGGCCCATGGTGCCCACCACCACTTCGCCGGTGTTGACGCCACACCGCACCTCGATGCGTACACCCCACTCGGTCACGAGGCGCTCGTTCAGGTCGGCGAGCGCCCGACGCATCTCGTCGGCGGCGCGCACGGCCCGCAGCGCGTCGTCCTCGTGCACGCGCGGGATGCCGAAGACCGCCATGTCCGCGTCGCCGATGAACTTCTCGACGGTGCCACCGTGGCGCGTCACCACGACGCGCATCTCTTCGAAATAGCGAGCCATGACCTGGCGCAGCGTCTCGGGCTCGATCCGTTCCCCGAGTGCCGTGGACTCCACCACGTCGGTGAACACGATGCTCACCGGTCGGCGTGATTCCCCACCGGGGTCAGGCGCGAGCGGGCCGGCGAGCGGCGCCGCGCAGTACGGACAGAACCGGGCGTCGTCGGGCGCCGCCTGACCGCACGTTGGGCACAACACCGGTGGGATCCCCCTTCGAGTGTTCTAGTGTTTCTTGGCGAGTGTTCTTGGCGTCGCTCGATGCCAAGTATGCCCTTGGTGGGTGTGAGGTGGGTCACGTTCCCTCACCCGGGCAACACCGGATGCATCCCCGGGACGTTCCGCAGAATCGGCCGGACTGGGGATTACCTGCCCGCCGGAGACCGGGGTAGTCTGCGCCTCCGCTCGCTTCGGACTCGAACCTCGATCCGGGTGATCTCCCCTCTCCCCACAGCAGGCATCTCCAGGGATAGGGAAGGAAGGGATCGCTCGTGCGCGAAGAAGCGACGGTGGTGCTCGCCCTCGAGGCCTCCGACGTGGCCGAGGAAGTGATGCAGTTCCTCGACCGGTCTGGACGAGCTCGCGTCGTGGCCACTGCGGGCGACGATCGACAGTTGGTCGAAGCCATCCGGCAGCTTTCACCCGATGTCGTGGTGGCCGACCCCGGGCTCGTCGATCCCGCCGCTGCCCACGCTACGACCATCTTGGCGCTCGACACCCGAGAATCGGTCGCCTCGCT
>DATDJD010000170.1:0-10740 GCA_036520695.1 Actinomycetota bacterium | reverse complement strand
GCCCTTCGCCGGTTGGCCCTGGCCCGGGTCTTTCGACGCGACCGCCGAGGATCGCCGCGGTGGTTGTCTGCGCTTCTTCTTGTTGGCCATGGAGTGCTCGCGTTCCTCGTCGAGATCGCTCTAAAGGCCGGCGCCGGCCTCGGGCGCTTCGCCCGCATACTCGCGACCCTCGGCCGGTGGCGCGGAGAACTGGGAGCTGAAGTCGAAGGCCACCGCCAGGTTCACCTGCGCGCAGCTCTGGAGTCGGTGCCAGGCGGTCGGTGCCATCATGACGCCGGAGGGCAACTGGCCCCCCTCGCCTTCGTAGTCGTACGGCGCCACGATCACCCGTTCCAATGCGGCGTCGTCGAGCGTCTGCTCATAGAAGCCTTTGAGCTGGTCCAGCTGCTCACCCGTGGCACTGGGGCTGTACCAGATCACGGTCGCCCCGTGCTCCAGCGAGTGGATCGCGCGTGCCAGGTCGGGGGGATCGTCGTAGACGCCCGCCGGCAAGGGGCCGGGGGGGATGTTCGCGTGTGGTCCCGACGTCGGCGGGATGCTCGGGTAGGTGGTGAGTGCGGGTATCTCCGGGAACCGTTCATCGTTGCCGATGTGCGCCTGGTCGGTGTAGTCGGGGCTTTCGGGATCGTCGACACCGTCATAGAAGCCGACGGTTTGCACGTCGTCGCACCCGGCGCTGGTGGTCGCAGCCGCCGCCTGATCTAGGAGTTGTTGAGGGGTCGGGAACGCCCCGCTCGGCGTGTCTTCGCCTCCCGGTTGCACGATCACGACCGCCACGACGACCGCCACGACGGCCACGGCGATCGCGATGAACCCCAGGTTCCGGTTGCGCTTGCGAGCGGCCATCTTCCGTTGGATCTGCTCGCGCTCCAGCCTGGCTTCCTCTTTCTTCTCGGCTTTCGTGGGACGACGGTTGCCGTCGCCTCCTGTTGGGCTACTCACGTGGGCGGTCTCCTCGAGAACAAGGGGCTACGTTCGAGCGCCAAGGGTACCCAACGTTTGCACCGTCCCGGGGGAACCCGGATGGCGATCGTGTTCGGTTCCGGTCGGGCTCACGCCCGCAACGAACCCTCACCGGTCCTGAACAGGTCCTCGTCCGCCGGGCGGATCAGGTCGGTCCCCACACCGTCCGGGGCATCCATGCGGTCGATCCCACGCACCAACGCGACAGGGATCCGGGCGTCCTTCGCCATGACCAGGCCTGAGGCCGCCGCGACCTCGTCCGCGAGGGCGATGATCGTGGCTTCGAGAGGTCGACCATGATGGTCCGTCCGTCCTCGCAGGTCGACCACCGCCGGCAACCCAGCGCATCCGATCGCCACGTTGATCACTCCCTGACGCCACGGTCGGCCGAAGGTGTCCGTGATCACCACCCCGAGGTCGATGCCCAGCCTGTCGCGGAGTCCCCGCCGGAGACGCTCGGCCGACGCGTCGGGATCCACGGGTAACAGCGAGAGGGTGCCGTCCTCGACGTTGGACGCATCCACACCGGCGTTGGCGCAGATCAGTCCGTGAGCCGTTTCCGCGATCACCAGGTCGCCACGCCGGGCGACGATCCGGACGGTCTCATCGGCCACGACGTCGTCCCGATCGCGGCCCGACACCAGCCTGCCCTCCGCCTTGGACACGATCTTCTGCGTGACCGCCACCACATCATCGTCCTGCGCCGCGACGCGTGCGAGGAAAGGCGACACGATGGCGGCGAGGTCATCGCCCGGCAGGATCTCGGGGAGTCCGTCGATTCCGGTGACCTGGACCTCGCGGGGACTCATGCGGTCACCAGATCCAGGGCGACCCGGGCCACGCGGGCCGCTGCTTCATCGTCCTGCATGATGGTGTCGGTGATCGCGACCCGCATCGATGACTCGTCGGCGATCCGTGTCGCGAGACCACGGTCTCGTTCGTCGATCACCCAGCCCGCCACCACGTCTCGATACGCGGCGGCGACGCCGGCCGCCGTCACTTCCATGCCGGCAGCGGGCATGAGTCGGTCGGCCATGCCGGCCACCGGGGCGCCGCCGAGGATGCCGCTGATACCGACGACGGTCGGGCGGCGTGCGGCCAGCGCCGAACGGATGCCGGGGACCGACAGGATCGGGCCGATCGACACCACGGGGTTGGACGGCGCGAACACGACGACGTCAGCTCGCTCGATCGCGTCGATCACGCCGGGGGAAGGTTGAGAGGCCTCGATGCCTTGCACCCGAACCCGCTGGACCTCGTCCCTGCCGCCCCGCTGAACCCAGTACTCCTGGAAATGAAGATCCAACGGTCCCTCATCCGGGGAGAGGACCTGCACGCGGGTGGCCACCTCGTGCTCCGTCATCGGCACGATCGTGGCCTCGATCCCGAACCGGGTCGCGACGCGCGCCGTGACCTCGGTGAGCGTGACGCCCTCGCCCAGTAGCCGAGTTCGATACAGGTGCGTGGCCAGATCCAAGTCGCCCAGACCGAACCATGCCGCTCCGGGGTCGAAGGCACGCAGTTCCTCCGTGGCTCGGAAGCTCTCATCGCGTCTGCCCCACCCTCGTGTTCGGTCGAAGACATCGCCCAGCCGATACGTGACCGAGTCCAGGTCCGGGCAGATGCGCAGGCCATGCATCCACAGGTCATCTCCCGTGTTCACGATGGCGGTGACGCCGGTCGGTTCCACCACACGCACCAGGCCGCGGAGGAACTTGCCACCGCCGATCCCACCCGCGAGAGCCACGACGTTCGTCGGTGCGTTCCCCGGCTCGTTCTTTGGGGCATTCATAGGCGACACAGCGTAGTAGGCTCGCGCTCATGCCCGAGGTGACCCGCCCCACGGCGCACGCGCCCAGCGGACACCTTCGGCGGGCGCTGGCTCGAGCCGATTCGGGTAAGGCTCTCTCGGTCGACGAGATCGAGGCGCTGCTCGGTGCTCGCGGGGACGACCTCACCCGGCTCATGGGCACGGCGGCGCGGTTGCGAGACCTCGGTCACGGCGATGTCATCACCTACTCGCCGAAGGTCTTCATCCCGCTCACGATGTTGTGCCGCGATCATTGCCACTACTGCACGTTCGCCAAACCACCCGCCAAGCTCGACGCCCCCTACCTCACGCCGGACGAGGCTGTGGAGATCGCGGACGCCGGTCGCGCGATGGGCTGCAAGGAAGCGCTCTTCACCCTTGGTGATCGGCCGGAAGACCGCTACGACGAGGCCCGAGCCTGGTTGGATTCTCGTGGCTACGGATCGACGCTGGACTACGTGCGTGCGGTTGCGATCCGTGTGCTCGAACGCACCGGCCTGCTGCCGCACCTCAACCCCGGCGTGATGTCGTACGAGGAGATCGCTCGTGCGAAGCACGTCAGCGCGTCGATGGGTTTGATGCTGGAGACCTCGTCGGCTCGGTTGTCCGAGAAGGGCGGCCCGCACTTCGGTTCGCCCGACAAGGTGCCCGCGGTGCGGGTGCGCACGATCGAAGATGCCGGGCGGTTGGCGGTGCCGTTCACGACCGGCATCTTGGTCGGGATCGGGGAGGACGCGCGGGAGCGGGCGGAGTCATTGGTGGTGATCCGCGATCTGCATCGACGCTACCGGCACATCCAAGAGGTCATCGTCCAGAACTTCAGGGCCAAGCAGGGGACGGCGATGCAACGCGCGCCGGAACCGGACGCCGAGGAGTTCCTGGCGTCCGTCGCGACCGCTCGCGTCGTGATGGGTCCGCACATGCACCTGCAAGCGCCACCCAACCTCAGCGACGCCGATCAGCAGCTTCGTCTGCTCGATGCCGGCATCGACGACTGGGGCGGCGTTTCGCCACTGACCCCCGATCACGTGAATCCGGAGAAGCCCTGGCCCACGATCGAAGCGCTCACCCGCACGACGGCCGCCCGCGGGAAGCGGCTCGCGGAGCGGCTCACGATCTACCCGGAGTTCGCCGCTCGTCCCGACCAGTTCGTCGCCGGCAAGATGCGCGCACCGATCTCGGCTTTGCTCGGTCCCGATGGACGAGCGGTCGCCGCCCAGCGTCCGGAACCGGTTGCGTGGCAAGATCCCGACGTCCGCTGGAAGCCGCGGACGATCGCGCTCACGTTCGCCAAGCAGGACGACGCGGGGTTGCGAGCCGACGCCGACACCGTGTACGGCGACGCCGATCTGCCCCCGACCACCCGTGATTGGGCCGACCGCGATGTCCATCCCGAACGGCTCGATCGCCAGATCGTCGAAGCCCTCACTCGAGCTGAGGCGCATCGGACACTCAGCGACGAACATGCGCTCGCGCTGTTCCAAACCGAAGGTGCCTCGCTCGAGGCGCTCTGCCGCGTCGCCGACGATCTGCGCGCAGAGGCCGTCGGGAACGACGTCACCTACGTCGTGAACCGCAACATCAACTTCACCAACGTGTGCTACGTCGGATGCCGCTTCTGCGCGTTCGCGCAGCGCGAGGTCGACGAAGAGTCCTACACGCTGACGTTGACCGAGGTCGCAGATCGAGCAGAGGAAGCGTGGGCTCGTGGCGCGACGGAGGTGTGCATGCAAGGCGGGATCCATCCCGATCTTCCAGGGGCCTTCTACTTCGATCTGCTCGACGTGGTGAAGGCGCGCACACCCGGGATGCACATCCACGCGTTCAGCCCGATGGAGATCATGAACGGTGCCACCAAGCTCGGGGTTCCCTACGAGGACTTCCTGTCCGAAGCCAAGGCCCACGGGCTGGGCACCATCCCCGGGACGGCCGCCGAGATCTTGGACGATGAGGTCCGATGGACCCTCACGAAAGGCAAGCTGCCGGCGGATACGTGGGAGGAGATCGTCCGCACCGCACACGGTCTGGGCATCCGAAGCAGTTCGACGATCATGTTCGGGCACGTGGACGCTCCACCCCACTGGGTTGGGCATCTTCGCCGTGTGGCGAGGATCCAGGCCGACACCGGGGGGTTCACGGAGTTCGTGCCGCTGCCCTTCGTGCACCAACATGCGCCGCTCTATCTGGCGGGTAAGGCCCGACCCGGGGCCACATTCGAGGAGAACCTCAGGATGCATGCGGTCGCCCGGATCCTGTTGGACGGATCGATCCGGAACGTCCAGGTGTCGTGGGTCAAGCTCGGTGTCGAGGCGTGCCGGTCGATCCTGCAGGCAGGGGCCAACGACTTCGGTGGCACCCTGATGGAGGAGACGATCAGTCGCATGGCCGGGGCTGACCACGGCATCGAGATGACGCCCGATCAGTTCGACGATGCGATCCGTTCGATCGGTCGCACGCCGGTCGTGAGGACCACGACGTACGAACGTGTGAACGCCGCCGCGTCATCGTGAGGGCGCTCGCACGGTGTCCGTTCGTCAAGGAACTTCACGATTACGGTCAAGCACCTTGACCATCGTATTTCCCTGAGATCGACTTGCGACATGCGCTTACGTCCGACACGATGGTGTCAAGACGAGGGGTGAGGCAGAGAACGTCCTCGGAAACAATCTCGATATCGGGCTTGTCACCGAGGCCGTTCTTCCCTCAGAATCACACGGATGTGATTTCGGGGGGAGAAGAAACGTGCATCACTACATCCCTTGGCAAGAACGGGCACGGTGTCGCGAGTACGACCCAGAGGTTTTCTTCCCCGAGAAGGGAGGCTCATCGAGGGAGGCCAAGCGGATCTGCAGCGAATGCCCTGTCCGCATCGAATGCCTGAACTACGCTCTTCGCCGCGACGAACGGTACGGCGTGTGGGGTGGCATGAGCGAGCGGGAACGCAGACGCCTGAAACGCATGGCGTCCTGAACACCAGCGAAGACTCCAACCAGAAAGGGGAGGAGGCAATGGCAGCAGCCAAGAAGACCTCGGCTCGCAAGAAGACGGTGGCACGCAAGAAGACCGCCGCGCGCAAGCCGGCCGCCCGCAAGAAGACGGTGGCACGCAAGAAGACAGCGGCTCGCAAGCCGGCCGCACGCAAGAAGACCGCGGCTCGCAAGAAGACCGCGGCTCGCAAGCCGGCCGCACGGAAGAAGACCGCTGCACGCAAGAAGACTTCCGCACGGAAGCCGGCGGCCCGAAAGAAGGCCGCGGCCCGCAAGAAGCCGGCCGCACGCAAGAAGACCGCGGCTCGCAAGAAGACCGCCGCGCGGAAGCCGGCCGCACGCAAGAAGACCGCGGCTCGCAAGAAGACCGCGGCTCGCAAGAAGACCGCGGCACGGAAGCCGGCCGCACGCAAGAAGACCGCAGCACGGAAGAAGACGACGGCCCGCAGGCCGGCCGCCAAGCGACGCTGAGACGCCGCACGGTTCTTAGGAAAGGGGGGCGGGCAACCGCCCCCCTTCCGCTGTTCGGCTTCGGGCGCGTGCTAGGCTCGCCGCCGCGCAGGAAGCGCCTCGCATGACCGGATCCCCAACCGCCACCGCCGCCCCCGAGCGCGCCCCTTCGGTTCTCGTCATCCTCGTCGTCCGCGACGCGGCCGACTGGCTCCGGGAGACGCTCGCAGCTCTTGCGGCACAGACCTACCCACGCTTGGCGGTGCTCGCCGTCGACAACGCTTCCACCGACGGGTCTGCCGACCTGCTCCGTGACGCCCTGGGTGAGCGACGAGTGATCGTCCTGCCGAAACCTCACGGCCTGGCAGGGTCGGTGCGGGCGGCGCTGGAACTTCCTGTCGCATCCGAGGCCGACTTCGTATTGCTCCTCCATGACGATGCGGCCATGGACCCCGACGCCGTCGCTCGGCTGGTGGAGGCTGCCGTTGGGATCGGGGTCGAGCGCGTGGGAGTGGTCGGTCCCAAGGTGGTCGACTGGGAGCACCCTCGAGAACTCCGTGACGTGGGTCGTTCGGCAGATCTGTTCGGGCACCCCTACGCGCCCTTGCAGCCAGGGGAGATCGACCAAGGGCAGTTCGACCGGGTCCTCGAAGTGCTGTGTGTTTCGTCCGCGTCGATGCTGGTGTCTCGCGATGCGTGGAAGCGTGCGGGTCTGTTCGATGAACGACTCGACGCTGAGCAGCAGGGGCTCGACTTCTGTTGGCGCGCTCGGGTGACGGGGTACCGCGTCTTGATGACCCCATTGGCACGTGTTCGCCATCGAGGCGCCACGGCGGCCGGGGAACGATCGGGGAAGGAACGTCACCGGAGTGCCCGCTACCGGGAAGACCGAGCCGCGATCGCGTCGCTCCTCAAGAACTACGGACTGCTGTCGCTGGTGTGGATCGTGCCACTCGCCTTGATCATGGGTGTGGTTCGGTTGCTCTTCCTCTTGCTGGCCCGTCGCTTCGAAGAAGCGCTCGACCTGCTCGCCGCGTGGGGTTGGAACATCGCGCACTTCCCCGGGACGTGGTCACGACGTCGCCGCGTGCAGAAGGCTCGAAGGGTCAAAGATCGACAGCTCCGCCGGTTCATGGAGTCGGCTGGCATGCGCTGGCCACGGTGGTTCCAGACCGCGGAGAAGATCCTCGAGGAGCAACGGCAGATCGAAGCCGAGGATCAGGGCAAGCCGGTGACCAGGCGACTCCGCGATCGCACGGCCTCCTTGGTCGGAACCCATCCCGTCATCGTGGCGTCGATGCTGGGCGTCGCGATCGGGGCGGTGGCGATCCGGAGTTTCTTCGGCCCCGAGGTGCTCGCGGGCGGAGCCCTCCGCTCGTTCCCATCGTCTCCGGCGGGGTTCGTGGGTGAGCTGGTCTCGGCGTATCGCACGACGGCGATCGGGGGTTCGCTCCCGGCCTCTCCCGCGCTGGGCGCGCTCGGAGGTATGTCCTGGCTCTCGTTCGGGAGCGTGTCGCTCGCGCAGAAGTTGGTGTTGGCGGGCGCGCCGGTGCTCGGCGCCGTGTTGCTCTACCGGGCGGCCTCTCGCCTCACCGGCAAGCCGGGGCCGTCCGTCGTCGCGGCCACCGCGTACCTGCTTTCGGGCGTGATGCTCTGGAGCTTCTCGGAAGGTCGTCTCGATCTCCTCGTCGCGCTCGCCGTCCTCCCCGCTGCCTTCGAACGGGTCGAAGCGGCCTTCGGGCGAACCGAGCCCGCCGATGGACGTTGGCGGTTCGTCGCAGGCGTGGGGGTCACGTTGGCGGTGCTGGTCGCCTTCTATCCGGGCGCAGCACTCGCGGTGGCGGTCCTGGTCGTCATCGAACTTGCCTTCGGTGCCGCGCGGGGTCGCGGACTCGTCCTGATGGTGCTCGCCGCGGTGGCGGCTTCCATCTTGTTGTTCCCGTTCGTGCCGGGTCTGGTCGCCGGCGCCGGCGCGAGCTTCACATCGTTCATCGGGACGACCGACCTCTGGGCATCGGTTCGACTGACCCCCGGCGGCGGTCCGGGGGCGTGGGAGATCTCGGCGTTCCTGCCGATCGCCGCCCTCGTGTCGTTCGCTCTCGTCGGCGCCGATCTGCGACCGTTCGCGATCCGAGCTGCGATGGCGGCCGTCGCCGGCCTGTCGTTGGCGTGGCTCGCCGCGGCTGGCTGGCTCCCGGCCACGCTGTCGAACCCGTCCGCCTACCTGGGATTGGCAGCGGTTGCGGAAAGCCTGTTGGTGGCGTTCGGCCTCGCCTCGGTCTCGACCGGGCTGGGCCGCGAAGCGTTCGGTCTGCGGCAGGTCGGCACGGCGGTTCTGGTCGTCGTGCTCGGTGGCGGGATCGCCTTGCAGTCCGTCGCGGCCATGGTGGGCGGGTGGGCGATCGGTGGACCAGAACAGATCCCCGCTGCGTGGGCCGTCGTCGACAGCGCGGCCAAGGGTGACTTCCGCGTCCTGTGGATCGGTGACGACGATGGGCAGCGGTTCCCCGCCCCCGGTGGGGACGCCGAAGGCGTGCTCGACGCAGGCCCCGCGACCCTGCTGTACAGCGTGACCGATCGGGTCGGAACCAGCGCCCTCGACATCGGTCGCCCGACGGTGGGTCCGGGCATCGACCGGCTGCGGGAGGGTCTCGATGAGATCTTGAGCGGAACCACCGACCACGGTGGGGCGCTCCTCGCCTCATTCGGCATCCGGTTCCTCGTGGCCGACGCCGACCATCTTCCCGAGGCCGCATCCGAGATGTTGGATGCGCAGGTCGACCTGAACCTGGTGCCGGCCGCCGGCCTGCTCATCTACAGGAACGCGTCGGCTCTGCCACCGGCCGGCATCATCGAGGCCGACGAGCAGGTCCTCCGCACGATCCGATCGCCCGACCTCGTCGCGACGGCCGCGCTCGGCAACGTGAAGAGCTCGCCCCTGGACCAAGTGCAGGGAGGGTGGTCGGGAGGGCAAGGGTCGGGGCCCGTGTTCCTGTCGACCGAGTACCAGGACGCGTGGCAGCTCGAAGGCAGCGATGCGGAGCCCGAACGCGTGGCGGGATGGGCCACCGCCTTCGGCCCGACGCAAGGCCCGGTGTCGGTTCGATACGACGCGCAACTTCCTGCCACGATCCAGGTGATCCTGCTCGCCCTGGTGTGGATCGCCGCGCTCTGGATCACCCGGAAGCCGGTCGCCACATGAGGGCTCGAGGGCAAGGCCTGCTGACCGTCGTGCTGGTCGGGGTGATCGTGGCGCTCGGCGTCTCGTTCGATCGCCTCGGGGCGAAGCCACCCGCCGCCGCTCGCCCGGGCGCGGCGCAGTCCGGGGTGTGGCTCTGTCCACACGGTGGCGGCCCCGACTGGGTGGCCACCGTGAATCTGGCGAATCCCGGTGATGCTCCGGTGCAGGCACGGGTCACGTCGATGGGTGCGGAGGGCTCCCAACCCTCGGAGGCCGTCGTCGTCCCGCCCGGGAGTCAGGTCCGTGTGCCGACGCCCGCAGAGGAACGAGGATCGACGACGTACGTGGAGTACTTCGGCGGGTGGGTGTCTGCCGGTTGGATCACCCGCGGAGCCTCGGGTGAGGCTGGGATCGGGGCCGAGCCATGTGCACCGGAGCCGGGGCGCTCATGGTTCTCCTCGGGCGTCAGCACCGGCCAGGACGAAGAGGGATACCTGGTGGTGATGAACCCCTTCGCAACGGACGCCGTCTTCGATGTGGCGTTGTTCTTCGCACCTCCCCGCAACCCGGTTCGGGACTCCGAGCTCACCGATGTCACGTTGGGTCCTGGCCGAAGCGTGGCGATCAAACTCAATGGCTTCGGTGAGGGAGAAGTTGCGATGGGCGTGGGCATGGGGGTTTCATCCGGCCGTGTCGCCGCCGCCACCACGGTCGTGTCCGAGGATCGCGGCATCGCCAGCGTTCTCGCGTCGACTGCGACCGTTCGCACCGCCTACCTCCCGACGCCGGCCGGAGCAGGACAGTCCATCTTGTCCCTGGCCGTCCCCACGGACCAAGGATCCGACATCGGCGCGTTGTTGCTCTCCAAGGGGGCAACTCGTCCGGTGCCCAATCTCGCGGCCGCAGCGCTGGAGCCGAACTCCGCCGGGATCTTCCCCGTGACACCGGAAGGTCCGACCTCGGTCAGTGTCGCGGTGCAGGAGGGCGGATCGATCATGGCGGCCCTCCGCACGCAAGGCCCGGGGAAGGACGATGCAGCGACCGCCGGGACGGCGGATCCGGCGACCGCGTGGGTCGTCCCTCCGACGGTCGCGGGCGAGCCCGCCAAACCGGGCGTCCTCATCGTGAACCCGGGCGACACCCAGGCGATCGTGACGATCCGCCTGCTCCCGATCGATGGAGGGGGGGCAGAGACGACCATGACCGTAGCACCGGCGTCGGTCGCCTCCGTGGACGCAGGGTTCCTGGCGGCCGAACCGGATGCATCCGTCCTCGTGACGGCCCAAGGTGGATCGGTGATCGCGCTGGGAGCTTCGACCTCTTCGGGTTCCCATGCAGATTCGCTCTTC